>JAKSRN010000568.1 GCA_024403585.1 Lachnospiraceae bacterium
CTGTGAAACTGGATCTGATCTGGGGAATCGCAGATACCTTCAATGGCCTTATGGCAATTCCGAACCTGATTGCCCTCTTCCTGTTGTCAGGAGTAGTGGCAAAACTGGTAAAAGAAGCGTTGGACAAATAATATAATAAAATATGATAGTTCCGCAGGCGGGCTGGTTTTCCAGTCCGCCTGTTTTTTTTTCTATGTCTGCTTGCGGACACTCTGGTTATCAAGTATAATTGGTTAAACCTAACTAACCAGGGGTAAGGAGGAAACAGAATGCTAATTCAGATTGAAAACGAGAAACTGCGTGTGCAGGTTAATACAAAAGGAGCCGAGGTTGTAAGTGTCATCTGCAAAGACAGCGGTGATGAGTGTATGTGGTGCGGTGATCCGGCCGTATGGGGCCGTCATGCTCCGATCCTGTTTCCTTATACCGGCAAACTCACCGGCGGTGTTCTGACTGCAAAGGGAGGATGCTATGCAGGCGGACAGCATGGTTTTGCAAGAGATGTGGAGCACAGCGTAAAAGAGCAGGCTGCCGACAAGCTGGTGCTGGAGCTTATAGCAAACGAAGAAACAAGAACAAAATTTCCATATGAATTTATTCTTCGCTCTGTATTTACTCTGGAGGGCAATACCCTGCATCACACTTTGGAAGTAGAGAATCCTGCTGAGGAAACCCTGCAGTTTGGAATCGGTTATCATCCGGCTTTCACCTGTCCTTTTGATGCAGAGCATGATACAGAGGACTATGAGTTCCGTTTTGACAAGACAGAGAGTCCGCTGGTCATTGATGCAAGACCAAACGGACTGCTCAGCGGAAAGAACTATTATCTGGGAACCAATATCGATAAGATCCAGCTGACTGATCATCTCTTTGACAATGACAGCTACTGCATGGTCAATCTGAAGAGCAGTAAGCTGGGTATCTATGAGAAGGACTCTGACAGAAGCATTGTCTGCAGTATAGAAGGATATCCATATACTTTGATCTGGAGTCAGCTCACCGAAAAGATCCGTTTTGTATGTATCGAGCCATGGCATAGTCTGACTGGTCCGGAAGAGGGTTCTACAGACTGGGAGAAGAGACCGGCTGCGGCATATCTGAAGCAGGGTGAGGTGTTCAGTACAACCCTGAGCACAGAGT
>JAKSRN010000569.1 GCA_024403585.1 Lachnospiraceae bacterium
CGTGGTCTGCCTATGGCAAGCAGCAAGGCACGATCAAAGATTTGAAGAAAGTGACCTCAGCAATTCTGTATCTGCGTACCAAAAACATCAACACAGTTGTCGATCTGGAAACGCACCTTGCTACATTCAACAAGTCCGCTGCCGGTATTAAGATCACCATGCAGGAGAAGGAACGCCGGATGTGGGAGATCAGTCACCTGTTTGAAATGAAAGCCGTACTCAAAGACCTTGCTCCCATCCATGATGCTTATGTAAAGATCGGCTTCAAAAAAGCAAAAGAAAAATATGCTGCCGCTCACAGCAAGGAGCTGGAACAGTATGATGCTGCCTTCCGTTTTGTAAAAGCCATGGAAAAGAAGGGGCTTGTGGATATGAATGTGCTGCGGAAGGAGTTCCAAGCTCTGAAAGCAGAGTACACAGGTTTGCAGAAACAGTTGGAAGAAATTCAGACAGAGCTGCAACAGCTGAAGGACATCCGCTACATTGTCCGCCAGGTCATGCCGCCGGAAGAAAAGAAATCCATCCTGGAGGAGCTGGAAGAGAAAAAGAAAGCTGCTGCCCAGCGGCAGGCAGAGCAAAAGCAGACAGAAAATAAAAAGGAGAGCGAGCGATAACATCATGTGCGTCTCTGTTCACTGTGTTATTAACACTTTATTTGTTTGACTTTTACTGATACTGTGTTATCATGTAAGTGAGGTGACTTGCATGAAAGTAATGGCAGACCGGCTTCGTGCATTACGATTTTCTTATCAAACATCACAAGCCAAGTTAGCAAAAGAATTTCAAACCACGCAGGCAAGTATGAATCGATATGAGCATGACCAGAGTGAGCCGTCCTATGAGATGCTTCTGAAATATGCAGATTATTTCAATGTATCTCTGGACTATCTCTTTGGCCGGACAGATGATCCCCAAGGGAGTGCTGCAAAGAAACCAAATGCTTTGCAGATTGATTCCCCTGAGATTGCAGCCTTTGTAGAAATGTGTTTCGATCCTAACTCACCTGTGAATGGAAAGTTGAAAGAAGCACTCGTCAGAATGCTTCAGGAGGAAACCAAATGAATGCTGTTATCTACGCCCGGTACTCCTCTGACAACCAGAGAGAGGAATCCATTGAAGGTCAGCTGCGTGAATGT
>JAKSRN010000057.1 GCA_024403585.1 Lachnospiraceae bacterium
GGAATTTTATCGTAAGATAGGAAGAATAGCATATCCGACAGTAGTCGGTTGTTGTTAGTTCAGATAAAAAAAGAATAGTATTCAAATTTGGAAGGCAATCCGCTGCAAGAGACGGGTTGCCTTTTTTTGCACAAAAAGCAGGATCTTGATTTGTGAATGTTTCCGAAATACTAACTGCAACTGGTAATGCCTTATGGAATGTGTCATAATATAGATAAGAAATTGGTGCTACCAATTTGAAGGCAGCAAGTATTCCCATTCCTGGGGGTCGTAAAGACCTGGAAAGAGGTCTAGGAGATGCGAATACCTGCTTTAAGGGAAATGAAAACAAAAGAGAGAAAACAAAAGAGAAAAAACAAGCGAGAAAATCAGGAGAGGAGAATTCAGATGAAAATACTTGTTTGTATCAAACAGGTCCCTGCCAGCAATAAAGTGGAAGTGGATCCTGTTACAGGTGTACTGAAAAGAAACGGCGTGGATTCCAAGATGAATCCTTATGATCTGTATGCCATCGAGACAGCCCTTCGTATTCGTCAGCAGACCGGTGGAAGCATCAGCGTTGTGACTATGGGTCCGCCACAGGCAGAAAAGGTGATCCGGGAGGCATTTTCCATGGGTGTGGATGAGGGTGCGATCCTGTCAGACCGCAAGTTCGGAGGCGCGGATGTGCTGGCAACAAGCTATACCATTGCCCAGGGAATTAAGAAAATGGGAGACTTTGATCTGATCCTCTGCGGAAAACAGACGACAGACGGAGATACTGCTCAGGTTGGACCGGAGATTTCAGAGTGGCTGGGTATCCCAAGCGTCAGCAATGTGTGTGAGATCCGTGAGGTGAATGAAAAGGACATGGTGATCGCCATGGACATGGCAGAGGATATCGAGATCACAAGAATCCAGTACCCTTGTCTGCTGGCTGTGGATAAGGATATTTTCCAGCCAAGACTGCCATCTTATCTGAAGAAACAGGCCTCTAAAGACCGCGAGATTCCGGTATATACCTTTGCGGATATGGAGGATCAGGATGAGATGCACTATGGTCTCAATGGTTCCCCAACCCAGGTACAGCGGATCTTCCCTCCGGAAGTGAATGATTCCCAGGAATTCTGGGAGGGCAGCGGAGCAGAGCTGGCAGAGAGACTGTTTGACAAAGTCAGAGAACTGAAATTCATCTAAGGAGGCAGCTATGGGAAAATTAGTAATCGATCAGTCAAAGATTGAAGATCTTCAGGCACTCATTGACATCTGTCCCTTTGGTGCCATGGAAGACAAGGATGGCAAGCTGGAGATCAACGCAGCCTGCAAAACCTGTAAATTATGTGTGAAAAAAGGCCCGAAAGGCGCTGTTACTTATATTGAAGACGGAAGACCGGAGATCGACAAGTCCCTTTGGAAGGGCATCACTGTCTATGTAGATCATGTGGACAGCAAGATCCACCCGGTAACCATGGAGCTTATCGGTAAGGCAAAAGAACTGGCCGCAAAGATCAGTCATCCGGTATATGCCCTGTTCATCGGCAGCGACCTGGATGGCAAAGCAGAGGAACTCCTTCACTATGGTGTGGACAAAGTATTTGTGTACGATCACGAAAAGCTGGCCCGCTTCATGATCCAGCCATACACAACAGTGTTTGAGGATTTCATCAACAAGATCAAACCATCCAGCATTTTAGTCGGAGCAACTACCGTGGGTCGTCAGCTGGCTCCCCGTGTGGCAGCCCGCATGAAAACCGGTCTGACCGCAGACTGCACTATTCTGGATATGAGCGAAACCACCGATCTGGAGCAGATCCGTCCCGCTTTCGGGGGCAATATCATGGCCCATATCCGTACCCCATATAACCGTCCGCAGATGGCTACCGTCCGCTACAAGGTTATGAATGCACCAGAGAGAAGCGACGAGCTTTCCGGTGAGATTCAGCCGATGTCCATCGAGGAGGAGAAGCTGGCCACCGGCATGGAAGTGCTGGACATCATTCAGAAAAAGAAAGAAGCCCTGATTGAAAATGCTGACGTCCTCATTGTGGCAGGCCGCGGCATCAAAAAGCAGGAGGATCTGGCCATGATTCAGGAACTGGCTGACCTCTTAGGCGGAATGGTTGCAGGAACAAGACCAATGATCGAGGCCGGCTGGCTGGATGCAAAGAGACAGGTTGGTCTGTCTGGAAGAACCGTTCGTCCGAAGCTGATCATCACCTGTGGTGTATCCGGTTCTGTCCAGTTTGTGGCAGGAATGAAGAATTCCGATACCATCGTGGCAATCAATACAGATCCGAATGCCAGCATTTTCAAGACAGCACACTATTGTCTGACCGGAGATCTCTATGAGATCATTCCGGATCTGATTGCGAAGATCAAGGCATCCAAGGGGGTATAAAGATGGCAGTGTATAAGAAATTATCAGCAGAAGATATTGCATATATCCGTACAGTCATCCCGGATCCGGGCAGGGTTCTCTTAGGGGATGACATCAATGAAGAGTACAGCCATGATGAGCTGTCCGGAACCAACAGTTATCCGGATGTTGTTGTGCGTGCTCTTTCTACAGAGGAAATTTCCAGGGTGATGGCCTATGCTTATGAGCATGATATTCCGGTGACCCCTCGTGGAGCCGGCACCGGTCTGGTTGGTTCGTCTGTTCCTATGGAGCATGGAATCATGATTGAGACCACTCTGATGAATCACATTCTGGAGCTGGATGAGGAAAATCTGACCGTTACAGTGGAGCCGGGTGTCCTCCTGATGGAGCTGGCTGCATTCGTTGAGAGTCATGACTTCTTTTATCCACCGGATCCGGGTGAGAAATCCGCTACCATCGGCGGCAACATCAGCACCAACGCCGGCGGCATGCGTGCTGTAAAATACGGCGTTACAAGAGACTACGTGCGTGGCCTTGAAGTGGTACTTCCGGACGGAAGAATCATGGAATTAGGTGGAAAAGTGGTAAAAAACAGTTCTGGATACGACCTGAAGGACCTGATTGTGGGTTCTGAGGGCACTCTGTGCATGGTTACAAAAGCTATTCTGAAGCTGCTGTCTCTGCCGAAAAAGACCATTTCCCTGCTGGTTCCGTTCCCGACACTGGAACAGGCAATCGATACTGTACCAAAGATTGTATCCAGCAAATCTGTGCCAACTGCGATCGAGTTCATGCAGAGAGAGGTTATCATCGATGCGGAAGAGTATCTGGGCAGAAAATTCCCTGATAACTCCGCAGATGCTTATCTGTTACTGAAATTTGATGGCAATACTACAGAAGAAGTGGAAGCCGAGTATGATGATGTAGCAAAACTCTGCCTGGCAGAGGGTGCTATTGATGTTCTGATCTCAGATACAGAGGAGAGGGATGAGTCAATCTGGAAGGCGAGGGGGGCATTTCTTGAGGCAATCAAGGGTTCCACCAGCTACATGGATGAGGTAGACTGCGTTGTTCCTCGAAACTGTGTCAATGAGCTGGTTCAGTATATCCATACTTTGAACGAGCAGGAGCAGATCCGCATCAAGTCCTTCGGCCATGCGGGAGATGGAAATCTGCACGTCTATATTCTGAAAGACGATCTGTCCGACGAAGAGTGGGAGATCAGGATGAATAAGGTCATGGATCTGATCTATGACAAGGCGCATCAGCTGCGCGGTCAGGTATCCGGTGAGCATGGAATCGGTTTTGCAAAGAAACCATATCTGTCCAAATCGCTGTCAGCGGATACGCTGGGTCTTATGAAGGGAATCAAGGCAGCATTTGACCCGAAAAATCTGCTGAATCCACATAAGATCTGTCAGTAAAACATGCAAAAAAAGGTTCCTGGGAGTTTTTTCTCTCAGGAACCCTGTTCTTATCAGTCTGTAAGTAAAGCATCTACGATGTCATAGTGGGTGGAAATCGCCTGGATTCCTGCATCGAAATCCTTTCTTCGGAGCGCATCTGTCAGCGCATGGTGGCAGCGATGGGTTTTCATTCGGCCCTCCTCACTCAGACGCTGCAGGTTTTTGTCGACGGTGGAGAGGAAGACGGAGGAAAGGGCAGTACTGGTCATCAGCATCAGAGAATTGCCGCAAAATTCTATGAGCATCTGGTGAAAATGCAGATCCTCCTGGGAGCGTTTCGCCTGCTCCATTGCATCAATCCTGACAGCAAGTTCCTGCAACAGCTCCACCTGCTCCTCTGTGACGGTGGTGATGAGCTGGCGCAGAGCTTCGATTTCCAGGGCACGGCGCATCTGATTGATCTCCAGAGGATTCGTTTTGTTGATCAGGGTGAGGATTTCGAAGGATTCCGTAAAAAACTTGCTGATATCTCCGGTAAGATAATTGCCGGACCCCTGGCGGCTCTCGATCATGCCAAGGCTGGACATGGTTCGAAGGGCTTCGCGGATGGAATTGCGGCCAAGATTCAGGCGGGCAGACAGTTCTCGTTCCGTAGGCAGTTTGTTGCCGATGCGGAGCCGGTCTGCTTTGATTTCCTCTTTTATATAGTCAACCACAGTCTGATATAATTTATCTTCCATGTGGATACCTCCTGTAATAATAGATCACTGAATTGGACAGTCAAATTGGTTATACCAATTCATGCTTCTTAGTATACCCTATTTTCGAAAGGAAACAAAGTATGATTATTCATTTACCATATAGCACGACAGGAATGGAGCTGAAGATCTCTGATGATCTGGATGTGGAGATCCTGGAATCCGCCATTACAGGCATGCCGAAACCGGAACTTAGTGAGGATGAACTGGTGCTGCAGGCGATGCAGATGCCGATCGGTTCAAGACGGCTGGCAGAACTGGCAGCAGGAAAGGAGAAGGTCGTAATCATTTGCTCCGATCACACCCGTCCGGTGCCAAGCAAACATATCATCCCCTTTATGCTGAAAGAGATCAGGGAGGGAAATCCGGATGCGGACATTACCCTTCTGATTGCTACGGGCTTTCACCGGGCAACTACCAGAGAAGAGCTGGTGGGTAAATTTGGCGAGGAGATCGTGGATCACGAAAAAATCCTTGTCCATGACAGCCGGGATATGGAGGCGATGGTCAATATCGGGATCCTGCCATCCGGTGCCCCACTGCTGATCAACCGCATTGCGGCAGAGGCAGATCTGCTGGTAAGCGAGGGCTTTATTGAGACCCATTTCTTTGCCGGCTTCTCCGGCGGACGAAAAAGCGTCCTTCCAGGGGTTTCCAGTCAGGTAACTGTTCTTGGCAACCACTGTGCGGAATTTATTGATTCTCCTTACAGCCGCACCGGTATTCTGGAGAATAACCCGATCCACAGAGATATGATCGCCGCTGCAGAGATGGCGAATCTGAAATATATTGTTAATGTAGTTATTGATGCAGAGAAGAGGGTGGTGCATGCGGTTGCCGGTGATGCGATCAAAGCCCATGAAGCCGGCTGCGATTTCCTGCGCCGCTACTGCCAGGTGACACCGAAAGCGAAGGCAGACATTGCGATTTCCACTAACGGTGGTTATCCGCTGGATCAGAATATGTACCAGTCCGTTAAGGGCATGACAGCAGCAGAAGCAGCTGCAAAGGATGGGGGTATCATCATCATGGTATCCAATTGTGGTGACGGACATGGCGGTGAGGGCTTCTATCAGGCTCTGAAGGAGTGCGAGAGTCCTGAAAAGCTGATGGAAGAGATTCTTACAGTTCCACAGAATCAGACAAAGCCGGATCAGTGGGAATACCAGATCCAGGCCAGAATCCTGATGCGTCACAGAGTGATCTATGTAATGTGTGAGGAAAAGCGAGCCATGGCAAGAGAGATGGGCTTTGAGACAGCTTCTGATGTGAATGAGGCGCTGGCAATGGCGCTGCAGGATGCTGGGGAGAGGCCGCATATTACGGTTATTCCGGATGGAGTATCCGTGATGGTTCGATGAGAGGGTAGAATAAGAAGATACGTTCATGAAATCCACTCACGGGCAGCAACTCAGGTTGCTGCCCGGGTTGTTGCATGGACTGCTGCCCAGGTTGCTGCCCAGTCTGCTTCCGTAGTATTGTCATCCGGATGACTTCTACATCTGTTAACGTCATCAGATTATATTAAGGTTAAACAAAGCAAAGCGAAAGAGATACTTGTTATTCTTAAACCATCAAAAAGAACACAGATAATCTCAGAGTAAATGACAGAATACAGATAAAAAGGAGAAGAATTATTATGAAAAGAAGTTTTGTTACAACAATCGCAGCAGTTTCATTAGCAGCAATGATGGCAGTATCCCTGACCGCATGTGGTGGAAAAGGAAACAACACACAGGAAGCAACAACAGCAAGCACATCCGCTACAATGGTTAATCCAATGAAGGAGATGTCTGAAGCGGATATGACACAGGAGACAGGAATTGACCTGCCGGCACCTGAAGGGGCAACAGATGTGGTTTACAGTGTCATCGATACAGGTGATGCAAAGATCGCTCAGATGAATTGCACATATGATGGACAGGAGATTTGTCTCCGCGCATGCCATACAGATCTGACTGGTTTAGAGCAGACTGATCCGAATGCTGATCCAAGGAACTTTGATTTGGATGAAGAAGATATTTCAGGACTCTGCTATGACTGGAATCAGGTAGCATCAAGAGTTGTGAAGAACAGATCTGCAATCGCACATGTATCAAATGATGGTCCTGGTTATATTGCCTGGGTCGATGTAGTACCTGGAATCCTTTACAATCTGAGTGTGACAGATGATGCAAATCTGGATGCACTGACAAATACAGCTGAGATTGTATTCGTGCCGATGCAGGGTGAGGTATAGACGATTGGATGAAAAACGTCTTGTAGTTTTGTAGCTCATCCCGTATAATATATTAGTCAAACTATGAAATACTATTTTATTTAATATAATATGAGGTGAATTATGGCAAAAGTTAGAACAAGATTTGCACCAAGTCCAACTGGTAGAATGCATGTAGGTAACCTGCGTACAGCTCTGTACACCTACCTGATCGCAAAACATGAGGACGGTGATTTTGTATTACGTATCGAGGATACAGACCAGGAGCGTCTGATGGAAGGTGCTGTTGATATCATCTATCGTACACTGGATAAAACAGGTCTCCACCATGACGAGGGTCCGGACAAAGACGGCGGCGTTGGTCCATACGTTCAGTCCGAGCGTGTAGCATCCGGTCTGTACATGGAGTACGCTAAAAAACTCATCGAGAAAGGTGAGGCTTATTACTGCTTCTGTGACAAAGAGCGTCTGGAGTCTCTGGCAACAGAGGTAGCCGGCAAAGCAATCACTGTATATGACAAACATTGTCTCCACCTGTCAAAAGAGGAGATTGAGGCTAACCTGGCTGCAGGCAAACCATTCGTAATCCGTGCTAATGTGCCAAACGAGGGCGAGACAACCTTCCACGATGAGATCTACGGAGATATCACCCAGCCAAATGCTGAGCTGGACGACATGATCCTGATCAAATCCGACGGTTACCCAACTTATAACTTTGCTAATGTAATCGATGATCATTTGATGAACATCACTCACGTAGTACGTGGTAATGAATATCTTTCTTCTGCACCAAAATATACACGTCTTTACAAAGCATTTGGATGGGAAGAGCCAAAATACATCCACTGTCCACTGATCACAAACGAGGAGCATCAGAAACTGTCCAAACGTTCCGGACATTCTTCTTATGAGGACCTCATCGAGCAGGGCTTTGTAAATGAGGCTGTTGTAAACTTCGTAACACTGCTTGGATGGTCTCCATCTGATAACCAGGAGATCATGAGCCTGCAGGAGCTGATCGAGAAATTTGATTACACTAAGATCAGCAAATCCCCAGCTGTATTTGATATGGTAAAACTGAGATGGATGAATGGTGAGTACCTGAAAGCTATGGATGCTGAGGACTTCTATGAGAGAGCACTGCCATACATCAAAGAGGTTGTTACAAGAGATGTTGATTACAAGAAGATTGCAGGTATGGTTAAGACACGTATCGAGACTTTCCTTGATATCAAAGATCATATCGATTTCTTCCAGGAGGTTCCTGAGTACGATATCGCTATGTACACTCATAAGAAGATGAAAACCAATGCAGAGACATCTCTGGCACTTCTGAAAGAGGTTCAGCCAATCCTTGCTGCACAGGAAGACTTTACGAATGATGCCCTGTTCTCTTCGCTTTCCGCATTCGGAAAAGAGAAGGGTTACAAGACAGGCTTCATTATGTGGCCAATCCGTACCGCACTGTCCGGAAAACCGATGACACCAGGCGGAGCTACAGAGCTGATGGAGGTTCTTGGTAAAGAAGAGTCACTGAAACGTATCGAGGATGCGATCGCAAAACTGAGCTGATAAAGAAACTGAATTATTGAAATTATAAAAAAGCCCATGAATAGTTGCTGTTATTCATGGGCTTTTTTTAATAATCATTGTCAAGAATTGAAGACTTTTCAAAGAGTATTTCCAAATACAAGCAATATAAGCAGGATAAAACACTTGTTTGTCAAAAATCCGGACAACTGTTACTCGATCACCCTGTAATACCTGTCTGGTAAGTAGCTAGGCAGTTGTGAAGCGAAAATCATCCATAGAGCATCTGGCTTCAGCTGATCCGTACATTTCTTGCTCCGAAGCTTATGATTATGATACTTGTATCACATCATCACATAAAGAAAACGCATGAACGATTCGGATAAAAACATAAGCAGCACTGAACTCAAAATCAATCGAATAGTAATGTATGCAGGAGCCTCTTCCGGATTCGGAAGGGGCTCTTGGGGTTTCACAGGTCCTTGGCAAAAACTTTTTGCGTTTGGGAAAAAAAGAAGAACATAAATAGAGCATATGGCTGTATAGTAATTAAGAACCACTATAGAAAAGACGCGAGTGGAGAATGCGGAACGGACACAGATACACTGGAAAGGAAAAGAGAATGATACAGAATACAAACCAGCCCCATAATGCTCCGATCTATATCTGCTGCTATGACTCCCCATTAGGAAAGATGATTTTGGCAAGCGATGGGACTTTTCTCACAGGACTTTGGTTTGAAGGGCAGAAGTATGCGTGTGCACTGGTGAATCAGGCAGTCGCTGAGGGAAAGCCGGTTGTTAAGGTGGATGAGGAGCAACATGCAGACTCATTACGCATCTTCAACCAGACGAAATGCTGGCTGGACCTGTATTTCAGTGGCGTATGCCCGGATTTTACCCCGCCTCTGAAAGTAGAAGGCTCCGCTTTCCGGCAGCTGATCGCCGAAATTATGCTTACTATATCCTACGGTCAGACCATGACCTACGGGGAAATCGGCAAAATCGCTGCAGAACGACTTGGAAAAAAGACCATGTCTGCCCAGGCAGTAGGCGGAGCTGTAGGTCACAACCCAATTTCTTTGATCATTCCCTGCCATCGCGTGGTAGGATCTGACGGAAGTCTTACAGGATATGCCGGAGGGATTGATAAAAAGAGGGCTTTGCTGGAGTTGGAATCGCAGCTCGGGAAACAAGAGAAAAGTCTGTAAAAGATGTTTT
>JAKSRN010000570.1 GCA_024403585.1 Lachnospiraceae bacterium
TATGGTCTTAATTATCAAAAAACAGGAAAAGAACTTATGAGCAAGGACGAACTTGCAGTTATGGATGGCAGTAAATGCATCCTTCAGCTGCGTGGCGTACGTCCTTTTTTAAGTGACAAATTTGATATTACCAGGCACAAACGATACAAGGAACTGGCTGATTACGACAAGAAGAATGAATTTGATGTTGAAAAATATTTATCCCATCGGTTAAGACTCACAGAAAATACAGAGTTTGAGATGTGGGAAGTCACGGTAACAGAAGAGGATATCTCTGCAGTTGCTGTGGAGGAAGGAGAAGAGCATGTGGATTGAAGCTAAAAGACGAAGCGGACGTAATGAAAATCTGTTTGTGTTCCAGTTTACTTCATTGGAACTGGATTATGAGCCGTACATTCAGCATCTGACTGATATTGTTCCCGTATTGGGAAACGAAAGAGCAGAGGATCGACTGATTCAGCTGATTCATAGGTTGCAGGCCAGATGTGATGACACTTATGCGAATGGGGAAGTGGTAGCATCCTCTTTCCTGTTTGCCGATGAAATGGCAGAGATGACAACGCATATGTCATATTTACTGCTTTATCTTGATGAGAAATCAGAAGAAAACGAAGAAATGGAAGGAGAAACAAGAGATGAGTAAGAAGGGAATTATTTTAATGTTAGGTGCAGCAATCGCTGCAGGATTTGCAGGTTATAAGGTTGGTTCTAAGAAGCATTATTGCAGTCTTTGTGATGGCCCTGAGTTTGAGGTTGATGATGAAGAACTTGAAGAGCAGGCAGACGAGGATGATGTGCAGGCGGCAGAAGCAGAGACCAGACGAATCATCACTAAGCAGATGTTAGGCGAAATCAGAGATAACGGAAAGCTTCCTGTTTTTAGAAAACTGGATCAGGAGGCCATGGATGAGCTTATCGGAAAAGTAAGACCAGAACTTCTTGCGTATATCATGTGCTGCGGCAGTGATGACTAATGGGAGCTGACTATGAGAGAGCGCATACGGGCACCCTGTGGATAAAACAGGAAATGCCAATATGACCTAAATTTTAAGGAAAGGAGAATGGGGATTCGCTGATAGGTTGAGAAAAAAGTGGATCTTCTGACATGCGG
>JAKSRN010000571.1 GCA_024403585.1 Lachnospiraceae bacterium
CGGGTGGGATTCTCAGGGTTTCCGCGTCCGAAGAGGTACATGTAGGTCTTGCCCTCTCCTCCTGCTGCAATCTGTGACTCGACTGTCTTTAGCGCAGGCAGGCGGAAGACAAAGTCATTGAAGAGTTCAGTCTTTTCCCAGACACCCGGGTACTCCTTTGAATACTTTTCCTCCGGAAGGTTTGCTGATTTGAGGAAGTTTTCTACGACCTTCTTTGAGTTTGCAGAGTTCTTTTTGAGTGCTTCGGTCTGCTCGGTGATGTAGGGGTCGTACTTTTTCATATTCTCGTCATCAGTCTTGGCACCCATAGAGGAGAAGAAGTATCTCATCTCGTCTGTGTTTGTTCCGACTAAGATATCAACATCTTTTGATACACCGTCTGCAATCGCCTGATACGGATTTTCCGGAGCAGGGGAGCTTCCGCCTCTCATCGGGAACGTGTTCTTTGCGCCAAGCATTGTCTCGACGTCTTTTGCGATATTTTCAAGAACATTGTTCGGTCTGAACGGATGTGCCATCACAAGCGGAATACCGGTATCGCTTGCAGTAGCGAGCAGGATTTCATCTTCGGTAAGAGCCATTAAGTCATCCATGTTTTCAGCTCCGGTGACTTTCAGGAAACCCTCTGCGACTCTCATCCGTTTATGGTCTTCCTGATTGGAGGTAAAAGCTGCATCTCCGGACTGCAGAATTGCACGCTTAAAGAGTCCTTTTGCCTCTTCGCAGGAAAGAAGTGTTCCGGAAAGTCCCGCACCTGCAGATTCGCCGAAGATAGTAACCTTGTCCGGGTCTCCGCCGAATGCTTCGATGTTTTCCTGTACCCATTTAAGGGCAGCGATGGTGTCTAAGAGACCAAGGTAAGGTGCATCAGGGAACTCTTCTCCTCCTTCAACTTCAGAGAAGTCAACAAAGCCGAGTTTTCCGATACGGTAGTTTGCGGTGACAATAATGATATCTTCATCTTTTGCTGCGAGATTCTGACCGTTGTAGAGCGGGTCAGAGGAGCCGCCGAGAGCAAAACCTCCGCCGTGGAAGTAAACCATGACGGCTTTGCCGGGTTTTTCTAAGTTCTGTGTCCAGATGTTTAAGGAAAGACAGTCTTCACCCT
>JAKSRN010000572.1 GCA_024403585.1 Lachnospiraceae bacterium
TTATTTTGCAGCCAGCTGAGCCTGAACAGCTGTGATTGCTACTGTACCAACGATATCCTCTGCGAAACATCCACGGGACAGATCGTTTACAGGCATGGACAGACCCTGAAGAACAGGACCGTAAGCGTTAGCTTTAGCGAGTCTCTGTACCAGTTTGTATCCGATGTTACCAGCCTCAAGGGATGGGAATACCAGTGTGTTAGCATATCCAGCTACTGGAGATCCTGGGGATTTCAGCTGTCCAACTTCTGGAGCCAGTGCAGCATCAAGCTGAAGCTCACCGTCAACACAAAGCTCTGGGCATCTCTCTTTAACGATCTTAACTGCCTCAGCAACTTTTGTTACGTCGTCATGTTTTGCAGATCCTTTTGTAGAGTAGGAAAGCATAGCAACTTTTGGCTCTGCTCCTGTCAGCATCTGGAAGGACTCAGCAGAAAGCTGTGCGATCTCAGCAAGTTTGTTAGAATCGAAATCAGTGTTAACTGCACAGTCAGCGAATACGAACAGACCGTTCTCTCCACACTCACAGTTAGGAACCTCCATAAGGAAGTATCCGGATACAGAGCTGATACCTGGTTTTGTTTTCAGCAGCTGAAGAGCTGGACGAATTGTGTTACCTGTAGAGTGGCAAGCACCGGATACAGCACCGTCAGCATCTCCACATTTGCACATCAGACATGCGTAGAACATGTAATCTTTCTCCATCTGCTCCTGAGCTTTCTCTGGAGTCATGCCTTTTTTAGCACGCAGCTCAACGAATTTGTCGATGTATTTCTGTTTGTTAGGATCATTGAATGGATCAATGATTGTAGCACCTGTAATATCGTATCCAGCGCCGTACTCCTCGATCTCAGCTGGTGTACCGATGATTACGATGTTAGCCAGATCCTCTTTGATGATCTGCTCTGCAGCAGCAAAAGTTCTCTTGTCCATGGACTCTGGTAAAACGATAGTTTTTTTGTCCGCTCTGGCTTTTTCTTTAATTACGTCAATAAATCCCATTTTGATTAAATTCTCCTTTCATTTGTGGATGCCGACCCTCCTGCCGGACATACACTTAGTTATTAAAATTATAGCCCCAACAGCCAAAGAATACAAGATTTTTTCT
>JAKSRN010000573.1 GCA_024403585.1 Lachnospiraceae bacterium
ATAAAAAATCCGCCTGCTCCTGATCAATCCTTCGATCATAACACGCGGTAGAACAAAACATTTTCAGTTCATACACTTCCTACGGTGGCATGATCCACATCAGGTATAAAGGTCGAAGCCCAGCTTCCTCTCAGCCACGTATGTGACTCCCTTGGTCGTTTCTATTATCGGTCTTGCGACACTCGTTTGTCAAGGGTATAATAGAAAAGGACGCAAATTGTCTGTTAAGGAAAAAAACCGGTTCATCCGACTAATTGATAGTGTCAGATGACCTATGAAAAACTGAGCAAAATATAAGGAGATTAACTATGAAGACAGCACTTACAATCGCAGGATCCGATACCAGTGGCGGCGCAGGTATCCAGGCAGATCTGAAAACAATGACCGTAAACGGGGTATTTGCCATGAGTGCAATTACAGCCCTGACTGCACAGAACACCACAGGCGTTACCGATATCATGGAAGTAACACCAAAGTTTCTGAAAGAAGAGATTGATGCTGTATTTACAGATATTTATCCGGATGCAGTCAAGATCGGAATGGTAGCATCCACAGAACTGATCGGAGTGATCGCAGATTCACTGGAAGAGTATGATGCAAAACATGTAGTAGTGGATCCTGTAATGGTAGCAACCTCCGGTTCCCGTCTGATCCGAGACGACGCACTGGAAGCACTGACACAGAAACTTCTTCCACTGGCAGAAGTGTGCACACCAAATATTCCAGAGGCAGAGATCCTGGCAGACATGAAGATCGAGTCCAAAGAAGATATGGAAGCAGCAGCAGCAAAGATCCATGAGACCTACAAGTGTAATGTTCTCCTCAAGGGAGGCCATGAGTTAAATGATGCCAACGACCTTCTCCTTACCGACAAAGGAGCAAGATGGTATCACGGAAAACGTATCGACAATCCAAATACACACGGAACAGGCTGCACCCTTTCCAGTGCGATCGCTTCCAACCTTGCAAAAGGATACGATCTGGAGACCGCAGTAGAGAGAGCAAAAGAGTATATCTCCGGAGCACTGGCAGCTATGCTGGATCTTGGAAAAGGTTCCGGCCCAATGAATCACGCATTTGACGTGAAAGGATATTTTGCAGAATAAAA
>JAKSRN010000574.1 GCA_024403585.1 Lachnospiraceae bacterium
GGAATGCCAAGAGCAGGAAGGGTATATCCTGTACTGTATCGGGGAAACTGCTTTGTCAGACAGGATGATTATAAAGCTAAGATCAAGGTGTTTATAAGAAATACCTGGGACTGGCTTACAGTCAGCCTGCGAAAATCGGATGCCGATTATATCATCAGACACTGTGATGAAGCAGAAGAATGTTCACCAACATTACAAAAACGGGGAAAAGAATGGTTTCTGGATTTTCCATTTAAAGAGAGTGCAGAACTGGAAAAGAAAGAAATCATGGAGCAGACTGTGCTTGCGGTGGATCTGGGGATCAACAGCGCATGTGTCTGTACAGTGATGAGACCGGACGGCACTGTCATGGGCAGGGAATTTCTAAACCTGCCTGTAGAAAAAGACCGGCTGAACAAAGCTGTAAACAGGATCAAAAAAGCACAGCAGCACGGAAACAGGAGAACTCCGCGATTATGGGGCAGAGCAGATGGCATCAACGATGATATTGCTGTTAAGACGGCAGCATTTATCATTGAGAGAGCAGAAAAGTATGCGGTTGATGTGATCGTATTTGAGCATCTGGAACTGCAGGGCAGAAAAAGAGGCTCCAAAAAGCAAAAACTGCATCTGTGGAAAGCAAAATATGTACAGGAAATGGTAAAGCATAAAGCCCACAGAAAAGGGATCCGTGTCAGAAGAGTAAATGCATGGGGGACATCAAGACTTGCCTATGATGGAAGCGGCCGTGTAGAGCGTGGCATAGATGGTAATTACAGTGTGTGCAGATTCCAGAGTTGCAAAGTCTATAACTGTGACCTGAATGCGTCTTATAATATCGGAGCAAGATATTATATACGAGAAATCATTAAATCCTTGCCGGAAACGGGAAGGTTGGCCGCTGAGGCAAAAGTTCCTCAGTGTACCAGGAGAAGTACCTGCACCTTATCCACGTTAATTAGCCTTTATGCGGCAGTCGCAGTATGATCTGTGGCACTACTGAGTATAGGCTGTATAGTGGAGAGGCAGTCCTGCCCGCCTAAAGCGGGCTATGTGCCGAAGGCACTTATGGGAAGCACGTGTTTTAAAACATGTGAGGCTTCAC
>JAKSRN010000575.1 GCA_024403585.1 Lachnospiraceae bacterium
TCGAATGCTTCTCCTTCCCGGACAGGGATATATGCGGTATTTCCTATTACATAGGGTTTGCGCGACAAATCTCTCCACGGAGCGTTTGATGCAAGAGGGAGGTCTGATTTCGGAACAGCTCGAACCTTCATTCTGCAGGGGATGGAGTCTCTTCTTCTGTCTGTTCTTCCTCCATGACTTCCTTTGCGACGGCTACAATGAGGTCATCTTTTCCTCTGAGGAAGAGAATCTTTTCTCCCGGATAGACGTTCATCCACTCACGGTCAGGCAGTTCGTGTACCGTACTGTCTTTCGGGTCTATGATTCCCAGAACTCCTGCATCTTTGTAGATGACATCAGCTGACTCTGCATCACGGACATTTCCTAACAAGGGGTCTTCATCATCTTCTTTGAATGAACGGGTTAAGCCTGTTGCAAGGTCTTGTACAAAGAGGGTTTCTTTTGTCTGGCGCAGAATTTTACACCAGGTCTTTCCTTTATAGACGACATCTCCTCTCGCAAACCGCGGAAGCCTGAGCGAGTAGGTTACACGGTAGAGCCGTGTGCCGTTTTTCTCGCCGATGAGTTTGGGGTGCGTGGTAAAACTTCCGCCAAGAGCGCCGGTGATATCGCGGGCGATAAGGTTTCCAATCGCCTGAGTGCTGAACGTGATATCAATTCCTCCGTCGATTTCTTCAATGTCGGATACGAAGGAAAGTCTGTCGCCTGCATTCTGCATCTGGTCTTCTAACTGATAGGCGATTTTTGCACTGCGTGTCTTTTCAAACTCGGTGGGTTTTCTCCCTGCCGCGCGTACCTGAATCACGCCTTCATAGTAACTTCCTGCGATACGGCTGCAGCGGTCACACTGTTCATGTATCCAGACGAATTTTATCTTTGAACTGTGTTCAACAGGGATGCCGTAAAGTTCTCCGATGATTAAGACTTCCGCAAGACTTCTGTTGCTGCTCGTATCTCTGATGTCTATTGAGGTCTGCACATTTTTTACATCGGGATGTATTTTCAGAGAGGAGGATACGATATTGTATGCGATTTCATGCCGTTCAACAGCTGAATCCGCCCACATGCCTGATGTTT
>JAKSRN010000576.1 GCA_024403585.1 Lachnospiraceae bacterium
ACCTCCAGAATGAATCAGGAACAGATCATTTTTACACTCGACGATCTCTCTGATATCGAGCAGATGGTAGGAGGAACAGACGGAACTACCCTTTCTTATACTGCAAGAGGAACCATTGAAGGCGGCACCTTGACAAAGTCTCAGACCCTTACTGTTGCAGGTGTGAAGGAAGACTATGCACTGCTAAGTAAACTGCAGATGGCAGAGGGTACTTTTCTGAATACAGGTCAGGATTTCTTATGTGAGAAAGTCTGCGTACTCGGGAATAAAGCCGCAGAAGAGATTTTCGGAAGCGGATCTGCAGTAACCGGGGAAACGATCTATATTTCTGATCGTATGTATACAGTCATTGGTGTTCTGGAAACAGCAGCTACAGTCTCAGCTGGAATCAGTCCGGATACATCGATCTTCATCCCTTATGAAACTGGAATAAAGTATCTGACAGGAGAAAATATCAGCCCTAAGATTACCGTACTGGCTCACGATGTGGATACATTGGAATCCGTAATCACTGGAATCAAATCTGTACTGATGGGAAAGTATCCTAATGCCGAATTCGTGTTTGAAGATTCGGGAAGCAAAATGAAAGCAGCACAGTCATCTAATAGGACTTTGACGATTCTTCTTTCCGCAATGGCAGTGATCGTATTCCTTGTAGGCGGAATCGGAATCATGAATGTATTGTTTGTCAGTGTAAAAGAAAGGACAAATGAGATTGGAATATTGAAGGCAATCGGAACTTCAAAAACGGATATATTAAGTGAGTTTCTGGCAGAGTCTGCTTTGATCAGTCTGATTGGCGGAATGATAGGCATCCTGGTCAGTCTTGGACTGGTTCCAATTCTGGAATACTATCAGGTGAGAGTGGAAATTAGCAGTGCGGCATGTTTCGCCGCCTTGGGATTTGCACTTCTGACAGGAATTATATTTGGTATTTACCCTGCCTGGAAAGCGGCAAAGTTAGAACCGGTGGAAGCTCTGCAGGCAGACTAAAATTATTACAGCTCAAGTATCATGAACAGTAACGAATATGGAACTATATTAGGAGAGTGAAGCATATGAGATT
>JAKSRN010000577.1 GCA_024403585.1 Lachnospiraceae bacterium
AGCTCGTCAAATGTCATGCCTTTTTCAAGCGGCTCCGTTCTGCCGCACTGCATACAGATTCCAAGTTTCTTTTCCAGGAAGTATTGCTCGTCCCGGGGAAGTCGATCAAATGCTTCCGCAACTGCTTCTGCCGGGATGCCATCCATAATAATTTCTACATAGTCCCAGCTGTAGTCGGGAATGGTTTCTTCAATGGATTCGCCGTCTGCATCCGTGGCATAAAGATCCACCCGATTGCCCAGCCGTGCAGCTTCCTCCACATATCGCTTTGCCGTTTTCAGATCACATTGATATTTCTGCGTGACAGCACTCAGTACATCTCCGGCGTTGTTGGAAAGCCAGCGAACGGTCTGAATCTTCTGATAAGTGGACACCGAGGAAATCGACCAGCTTTCCAACTGCATGAGATATTTCTGAATGCCACTCTTCACAAAGCGATAAGCGTATGTACTGAACTTGGCTTCCTTGCTCGGGTCGTAACGGAAGATCAGCTGATACAAAATTTCCATGCAGCTGATTTTGATGTCCAGAAATTGCTCCGGGTTGTATCGAACATTACCGTCCTTTGCCAGCGTTCTGCGGATGTGGCTGTTCAGTTCCTCCTCATACTGATGGAGGAAAAAGGAAAAGTAATCCAGATTCTTTTCCTGAATTGCTTTCACAATGTAGGTGCTGCTATCTTCCTCCGGCGGCGGTGGCTCCAGCTGGAAGAAATGATTTGCCATCTCCTGCGTGATGCAGCCATCCTCCTGCCAGAGTGTTATTTTCTGTGTGTACTCTTTCAGCTCCCAAGAAAAATTATCCTGCATGAACGGCAATCCCTCTTTGTTTCATTCGTTCTTTTGCTTCTGCAACGATGGCATCCTGCTGCATTTCCCGCTCGTAGCTGTTTACAAAATAGTCGTTGTCCGAAAAAGCTCGGAACCGTTTTTCTCTTGCCAGCTTCATAACCTCTTCTGCAAATGCTTTCTCCATGGTGCCCCGGTTGACACATTTGCTGATAGCATTTCTTCTGGTTTCGTAAATCCGCTTGATGGGATGGTTCTGCGGATCTTCCTTGTC
>JAKSRN010000578.1 GCA_024403585.1 Lachnospiraceae bacterium
ATCAGGTTGTTTCCTGTAGCTTTGTCGAACAGCTGGATCAGTTTAGGCTGAGTTGTGAAGTTAACTGTAGCGCCCATAGATACATCTGCTGCAAGATCAACTGTTGGAAGTACCATAACAACGTCGTCTCCCTCACAGTTAACATGAAGGTTAACCTCGGAACCGAGCATCTCGGAAACCTCAACTTTACCTTTCAGAGTGCCATCGCCAACAGTGATGTACTGTGGACGGATACCAGCTACGATATCACATGGTTTAGCGCCGTTAGCTTTCAGAGCTTTCTGCTGGAAGTCATCCAGTTTGTAGGAAACGCCTTTGATGTTTGCGTAGTAAACGCCATCTTTCAGCTCCAGTTTGCTTCCATCGAAGAAGTTCATTACTGGCATTCCGATGAATCCTGCTACGAACAGGTTAACCGGACGATCGAACAGATCCTGAGGTGTTCCGATCTGGTTTACATATCCGTCTTTCATGATAACGATACGATCACCAAGTGTCATAGCCTCTGTCTGATCATGTGTTACGTACATGAATGTTGTGTTGATTCTTGCACGAAGTTTGATGATCTCAGCACGCATCTGGTTACGAAGTTTAGCATCCAGGTTGGAAAGAGGCTCATCCATAAGGAATACTTTTGGATCACGAACCATAGCACGTCCGATAGCAACACGCTGTCTCTGTCCACCGGAAAGAGCTTTTGGTTTTCTCTCAAGGTACTGTGTGATATCAAGGATCTCAGCTACCTCACGTACTTTTTTATCAATTTCTGCCTTAGGTGTTTTTTTCAGTTTCAGAGCAAATGCCATGTTATCATATACAGACATATGAGGATACAGAGCATAGTTCTGGAATACCATTGCGATATCACGATCCTTTGGAGCGATATCATTGCAAAGTTTGCCGTCAATGTAGAGCTCGCCGCCTGAGATATCCTCAAGACCAGCTACCATACGAAGAGATGTAGATTTTCCACATCCGGATGGTCCTACCAGTACGATAAACTCTTTATCCTTGATGTTAAGGTTAAAGTCATGTACGGATGGGTTTTTAGC
>JAKSRN010000579.1 GCA_024403585.1 Lachnospiraceae bacterium
GTTTGATGGGGTATCGCCAGAGTTTCTATACCAGTATATAGAAGAAGATGTGCCGGTTGTGGTATGGGTTACCATTAACATGGAGGACCGGGAAGAGACTGATGGATGGTATCTGGAAGATGGAACCTATATGGAATGGAGTGATAATGATCATGGCGCGGTTCTGATTGGATATTCTGAAAACACGGTTACGATTGCAGACCCGATTTACGATATTGTCATCTGCCCAAGAGAACAATTTGAACGGATATTTGAAGAACGCGGCCGCCAGTGTGTGATAGTGGAAAAAGACATGTAATTATTCTGATGGTGTGTTAAACTGTTAGAAAGAGGGAGGAATTCTAAGGTGAGACTTTTATTTGCAGAAGATGATAAAGCTATTGCAAAAGCAGTTAAGATATTGCTGGAACACGCCGGATATGCTGTAGATGTTGTCTATGATGGACAGGACGCTTATGATTACTGTCTGGGTACTTCTTATGATGGAATCATTCTTGACTGGATGATGCCTAAGATGGATGGAGTGACAGTTTTGCAGAAATTAAGAAGACAGGGATATACAGTACCGTGTCTGATTCTGACTGCAAAGGATACCGTTGCCGATAAAGTGGAAGGACTGGATGCAGGAGCAGATGATTATCTGCCGAAGCCTTTTGCGACACCGGAGCTGCTTGCACGTATCCGTGCACTTCTAAGACGAAAGCAGGAGTATAATCCGGACAGAGTGTGCTTTGAAGATCTGGAGCTGGATCAGGGAAGCATGGAGCTAAATTGTCATGGAAAAACGATCCGTCTGAATAACAAGGCATACCAGCTGTTGCTATTGTTGATGGAAAATCCGGGAAGAGTGATAAGTATCAACCAGATTATGGAAAAAGTATGGGGCTGGGATGCGGATGTAGAAAATAGTGTTGTCTGGGTTAATATATCCTTTATCCGTAAAAAACTGGAAGAGCTTGAAAGCAGTGTTCAGATACAGGCAGTGCGAGGAGCAGGATATTATCTGGAGAAAAGACCATGATACAGACATTACGAAAAAAATT
>JAKSRN010000058.1 GCA_024403585.1 Lachnospiraceae bacterium
ATTGCTAATTCATAAACCAACCCTTAACTGAATAGTAGTATGAGAAAGCGGTCTGTACCTTTTGGTGCGGACCGTTTTCACATTTTGGACATATTTCCCCCACATTTTGAACATACAAATTGGATACTTTCTAGATAGAACGCTTAGGTGACAGCAGGATTATTGGCCGCGGGGTAACTCTTACCCGATCGATGTAATTGAACTCGTTACAAGCTGGAATAATCTCTTGCTGAGCCGCTATCTTTGGAGAATTGCGCACTCTTATTTTGCGGAAACGACCATTTTTTTCGGAGACAGCAATTGCTATTCTTTGAGTGTAAAACAAAAAGATGCTGCGATTCATTGGAAAGGGGGTATGTGAACCATGTTTGGAATGAAAAAACATAAAAAGATGGATGAGCAGGACATCTATATGACAGAGTATGAAGATGCAAGTGCAGAGGCGTATAATGATGTAAGATTCGAATACAACAATGGAATGCATCAGAATCGGAGGACTGCTGATACATACACAGAAGCCTACGAGGATCCGAATGGACATGGATATGCAGATGGACATGGATATGCGGATGGACATGGATATGCAGATGAATATGGACATACCGACGAATATGGATATGCAAACGAATACGGATATACCGACGAATATACATCCGCTAAATCCACCAAAAAAGCGAAAGCTAAAAAGAGTAAAGCTAAAAAAGGCAAAGGCAAAAAAATCATACTGGGAATCGGCGTCTGCACCGCTTGCCTCGCCTTGTGTGTAATGGTCGCAGGAGGCGCCTACATCGGTCTTCAGATCGCCAAGGCTCCAAATATTGATTCTGTGGATGTGACTCCGGGTGAATACCTGTCTGTGATCGAGGACGTGCACGGGGAGAAAACACATTCTCTTTACAACGCGGAATCCAACCGAGTTCATGTCCCACTGAACGCCACTCCTGCCTATTTGAGAAATGCCTTCGTCGCCGTCGAGGACAGCCGCTTTTACCAGCACAACGGCATCGATGTAAAAGGTATTGCTCGTGCGGCAGTGAAGGGTATCACCAAGGGGCATTTTTCTGAGGGTGCTAGTACATTGACTCAGCAGCTTCTGAAGAACAATGTGTTCAAGGACTGGATGGGTGAGGAGACATTTGAAGCAAGACTGAGTCGTAAGATTCAGGAGCAGTATCTGGCTCTGCAGGTGGAGAAGAAGTATGACAAGGACTGGATTCTGGAGAATTATCTGAATACCATCAATCTGGGCGGTGGCACCCGTGGTGTGCAGACTGCTGCTCAGTTCTATTTTGGAAAAGATGTGAATGACCTGACTCTTGCGGAAAGTGCACTGATCGCCGGTATCACCAAGAACCCGAGCGGCTACAATCCGAAAGAGCATCCGGAGGCTAGTATTGAGAGACAGCAGCTGGTGCTGAAGCTGATGGAGGAGCAGGGTTATATTACTGCTGAGGAAAGACAGGCTGCACTGGAAGAAGATGTGATCGGAAATCTTGATTTCGATCACTCTCAGAGTGCCAATGCTCTCTCCTGGTTTGAGGATGCACTGCTGGTATCTGTAGTGCAGGATCTGATGAATCAGAAGGGGATGAGTGAGGAAGAGGCCTGGGATCTGATCTACAGCGGTGGCCTGACCATCTATTCTACTCAGGATTCTGCCCTTCAGTTTATCTGCGAGATGGCTGTCAATAATCCGGAATTCATCCGTGATTCTGAGCAGATCTCTGCAGTGATGACTGATGTGGAAACCGGTGCTGTGGCAGCCATTGTGGGTGGCCGCGGACCGAAAGATGCCAGCCTGATCTACAATCGTGCCACTGATTCTGTCTGCCAGCCGGGATCTACCATCAAGATCATCGGTGAGTATGCAGCGGCTCTGGATCAGGGGATCACAACTCTTGGCAGTGCCTGGGAGGATGAGCCGTATGCTTATTCCGACGGAACAGAACTGCATAATGCTAATGGCATTTACGGTGGAAAAACTACCATTCGCGATGCGATCAGTTCTTCCTGCAATGTGATCGCGCTGAAGACCATGCAGACAACCGGCATTGATACAACTGCTGAATATCTGAACCGCTTCGGCATCACTACTCTTACAGAGGATGATTATCAGGAAGCTCTGGCGATCGGCGGTACCTATAACGGCATCACCAATCTGGAGCTGACCGGTGCTTATAATGCCATCGCTTCTGACGGCAACTACATCCGTCCTTACTTCTACACTAAGGTAGTGGGACATGATGGCAAGACAATTCTGGAGCACAACACAGAGAAAAAAGAGATCATCGGTTCCGGAACTGCGGAGCTTCTGACCATTGGAATGGAAGAGGTTATCCAGAATGGAACAGGTGCCTCTGTCTACTGTGATGACCTGGAGCTGGCCGGAAAGAGTGGCACCACCAACGATTTTCGCGATGTATGGTTTGTTGGTTTTTCTTCTGATTACACACTGGGCATCTGGGGCGGCTATGATGATCATTCTGCTCAGGAGGACAGTGGATATGTGAAGGATATCTGGCGTTGCATCATGGAGCAGACACCTTCAATCAAGGTGGTGGATCCGACTTCACCACTGGTGGATACAAGTAAGCTGGTGGAAAAAGTCATTTGCAAAAAGTGCGGTAAGCTGGCAGTAGCGAATCTCTGCGACCAGACAGTGCAGGGAGATGTGACTGCAACTGAGTATTACATTCCGGGAACTGAACCACGCGGTTACTGTGACTGCCATATCCGTGTGACTCTTTGTGAGAAGACTGGTATGCGCTGTAGCAGATACTGTCCGAAGAGCTGCAGATATGATGCAATCTTCCTGACCAGCGCGGTGCCGGGAACAGAAGATGAGGGCTGTGCGGCGGAGTGGCTGTCTAATGAGACCTGCTCTGAGCATACAAAGATCTGGGATCTGTTCAGAATCGAGCAGGAGAAGAAGCAGAATCAGCAGAACCAGCAGAATCAGGGAAACAACGGCAATAATAACGGTAACAATAATAGCGGCAACAGCGGAAATAATAACAACGGAAGCAATAACAACGGAAATAGCTGGAACAATAATAACAGCGGAAATGGCAATAACGGAACCGATCAAAACGGGGATAACTATGGTAGCGACAATGCTAACAATAATAACAACTATGGTATTGACTATGGAAATTTAGGCAATAGTTTCAATCCGTTTAGCTATGAAGATGGTGCGGTGATCGGTGGGATGGGTTCGTTGACGTATCATCCGGGGTATTTCTGAATATCTGTAAGCAGCTTATGTCAGGAGGAGTCAAAGCTCCTCCTGACAATGCTGCATGTTCATGAGCATGAAGCAGAGCGGAATACGACTGTCCGCTTTACGTGAAAAAAGGGATTTGCGGAGCAATTGTGTATGCTTCGCAAATCCCTTTTGTGTGCGGGTGGAGAAATGCAACCCTTGGGGACAGGTACATTTCGGTGACATTTTTTGCAACCTTTTGTACCTGTCCCCAAAAGTTGACTTTACAGGCATTTCATGAATTCTTCTCTGCAGTCTGCAAAGCGCTCATCCACGAATCCGAAATCTTTTCCTTTATAATTCCATAGTGCATAACCGATGTTGTATTTGTGGAATACGGAGTGGATGTCTTTCAGCCAGCGGATCTTGTCTCCGTTGTCTGCCAGATCGATGACACCGTACTCTCCACAGTAGAGGGCTGCATTGTCTTCCTCTGCCTTTTTGAGGGCTGGAGCAAAGATCTTCTCGAAGAAGTCTGGTCCCAGTTCTGTGACACCTTCTTCAAAGAGTCCGCCGCTCATGTTTGGCAGAACACGAAGGGATGCCTCTCGCATCTCTTCCAGACTGGTCGGATAGCCGATTCTGAAATCCGGAATCATATCATCTACCCAGTAAGCTCCCTGATGTGTGAAGATCAGTGGCTCGTAGCAGTGGAAGTTGAAGACAACTTTGTCATCTGCTGGTTTCTCCAGATTCGGGATGCAGGTTACATGGCTGTAATGGGTGCTTCCGAATACAACATAGTGGTCCGGGCAGATGGCACGGATGGTTTTCAGGTATTTGCGAAGAACCAGGTTCCATGCTTCAGCAACTTCTCCGGCAACAACCTCGTTCAGTGGCTCGAATGCAACGTGTACAGGATCCTCTTTGAACTCTTCTGCAATCTCAGACCACAGATGCAGGAAGCGCTCCTGCAGTGCCTCGTCGTAGAAGAATTTAACGCGGTCCATATCTTTTTTCAGCGGATCGAATGAGTAGCCGTAGCACTCGTGGAGATCGATCAGCATGTTCAGGTTGTGTTTGCGGCACCAGTTGTAGCAGTTTTTCAAATAGACGAAACCGCTGTCCAGTTTGTTACCTTCTTCGTCCTCCAGCACATTGTAATCAACAGGGACACGAACATGGTCGAAGCCCAGGGAGGCAATGTCTGCAAGATCTGCTTCGGTAATAAAGGTGCGGAAATGCTCATGATCATACTGATCAAACTGAGAGATCCATCCTCCTAAGTTCACACCCTTCTGAAATCCTTCAAATACTCGCATGTGTTTATTCCTTTCCTATCATTCTGACTTATTTTAGTCGTTGTGTTCTAGTTTTGTCGTAGTCATTCTGATCTGATTTGTGGATCAGGGTCTGGTATTTGGTTTAATCTGATCTGGGTTATAGATCAGAGTCTGGGATTCGTTTTTACCCGGGTTTTCTGATCCGGATTATATCAGCACTGTATCCTTATACTTCTCCCTTACGGAATGCCTCGATCATAGTTGCCGTAAGGCTCATAACATTCGGCATCGGCTCCAGTTCATCACGGTCGATCCATCCTGCACTTGCCAGCTCATTCTCATCGATGGTGATGCTGTCATCATCATCCAGGTCACAGAAGAAGCCTGCCAGCAGATTGGAGTCCACGCCCCATGGCTGGGAACCGAAGTAGGTGATGTTGGTTACCTTGCAGTTTACTTCTTCTAAAACTTCTCTGGCTACGGTCTGTTCCAGAGACTCTCCGATCTCGCAGAAGCCTGCCAGAAGGGCGATACCTTTGTACTCGCGTCCTGCGTATCTGGAGCAGAGAAGTTTGTTTCCGTTGCGCACGCCGATGATCACAGCTGGCATGAGTTTCGGGAAGACGAGGTTTTTACACTCAGGACAGATCACAGCTCGCTCTGTCTGGAATGGCTGCATCTTATGTCCACAGCGTCCGCAGCAGGTATTGTCTCTGTACCAGAAGAAAAGGTGGTAGGCGGTCATGCCTGCCAGAGGCAGTCCCGGACGAACGGTTTTATCACAGAAGGTACGGATGCTGGTGTAGTCAAAGCCAGGGAGGGAGATGTCGGCATTTCCCCCGTTGTTGAGAAGAAAGTAGTCTTTGTCGTCAATGGCAAAGAGGAACTGGATCTGTGAGGCGTCCTTGACCCATCCGCCGGAAAGCAGTTCTTCGTAAGTCGGGATGACTGGCTGGCCTTCCTCATCCATACGGACCAGGGCGCGGTCTTCTCTTTTGTTGTTTCCTCTGAAGACGAAGACACTGTCGCTTTTTTGTGGCTGCTTCATAGAATACTCCAGATGCAGCTGCATAGGTGCAATATCTTGAATCATAATAATGAGATCCTCCTTAATGAGCGGTTGGCTGTTGGGTGAACAGCGCTGATATATATATAACATTTCTGATATGATATGACAAGAAGATGCGGGGGAGTATGAATATGGGGGAAGTCCCCCATATTCAATTTTGAGTTTTTGAACATCAGTGTACGTCCCCCGTGTTCAAAAATATTCTCGGCATACCTGACCGCAGGGTGAAAAAATCCGTAAATAATGCTATAATTCGGAGTGAACTGCCGAAGAATCTGAACACGGCAAGCATTCCCCTTCCTCAAGGTTGTAAAGACATAGGAAGGGGTCAGGGGGATGCTTGTCTCAGATAGGGTCAAAGCCCTATCTGAGAAGGCTGCGGAGCAGCCACGTGTTCATGAGCATGAAGCGGAGCGGAATGCGAATGTCCGCTTTACGGATGACATTCGTAAGGATTGACTGACGAGTGGGGACGGAGGCATATATTCATCTTACAAAGATATGTTCACAGGAAAGGGGAAACAATATGATCAGCAGAGAGGAAGCATATTCCTTATTAACAAAATACAATAAAGACAGTTTTCACATTCAGCACGCACTGACAGTGGAGGCAGTAATGAAATGGTACGCGAAGGAGCTGGGCTACGGCGAGGAAGTGGAGTACTGGGGACTGGTAGGTCTTCTGCACGACATCGATTTTGAACTGTATCCTGAGCAGCACTGCCTCAAAGCCCCGGAAATGCTTCGTGAAGGCGGCATTTCTGAAGACATGATCCACGCGATCGTTTCTCACGGATTTGATATTGACATGGGATTCGAGCCTCGTATTGATGTGGCACCGGAGCGTGAGATGGAGAAGGTTCTTTTTGCTGCGGATGAGCTGACCGGACTGATCTGGGCTGCTGCTCTGATGCGCCCTTCTAAGAGCTGCAAGGATATGGAGCTGAAATCACTGAAGAAGAAATATAAGAGCAAAGGTTTTGCTGCAGGCTGCAACCGTGACATCATCGCAAGGGGTGCTGCGCAGCTGGGCTGGGAACTGGAGAAACTGCTGGATCTGACTCTTAAGGCTATGGCTGCCTGCGAGGATGAGATCCAGGCTGAGTCTGAAAAAATCGGATAAGGAGAGAAAAGATGGCTGGATATCTGATCAAGGATACAACCAGAGAGGAAAGAGCACAGATCGTTGCAGAGTCTCTGGGGAATATTGAAGCTACCTGTGACGGCTGTATGGCTGGTCTGGCAGATATGTATCAGGATTACATCGACGGGAAAAAGGAAATCCGGGAGATCACCATGGAGTTCAATGCCCGTTATGTGAAGGGCGATAATGATCGCGAGGAGAGAAATTCCTGTATGCGCTAGATGTTGTGAATGCGGACAGGCCGTCTCCACTGTGTTGCAGAAATTCAGGAAATTAAGGGGCCGATGCCTGCCCCAGCACAATAAGGGGGTCGATGCCTGCCCCAGCACAACAGCATCGAGATAAAAGAGGATACTGCATGATAAATAAAGCAAAAGATATCTTTCATGAATATGCTTCTCACTATGACTGTGAGAACGGAAAAATCAAACTGAAGATTATCCACACCATGGCTGTAGCGGATGTGATGGAGGAACTGACCAGGCTTTGTCAGTTACCTGAAAAGATCCGTGATCTGGCTGGGGTCTGTGCTGTTTTCCATGATATTGGCCGATTCGAGCAGGTGACGCAGTACGATACGTTTCTGGATCATTTGTCACGGGATCATGCGGATTTGGGGTGTGAGGTGCTTGTGAGTGAGCATTTTCTGGAGTTTCTTCCGGAGAGGGAACAGAAGCAGGTGCTGACGGCCATTCGGAATCATAACAAGTTTCAGATTGAAGAAGGGCTGGATGAGGAGACTCTGCTTCTTTGCAAACTGATCCGTGATGCGGACAAATGCGATATCTTCCGCGTATTTGCCTGTGAGGATATGGTGGATACCATGGGTGAGACCTATGAGCAGGTGGCGGAGGAGACGGTGACGGATGAGGTGTATGACACGATCTTCCGGCATGAGACGGTGCTGAAGACCATCCGAAAGACGGGGCTGGATATCTGGATTGGCTTCCTTGCTTTCTTCTTTGATCTGTATTTTGATGAGAGTATCCGGATCCTGCAGAAGCAGAAGTATTATCTGCAGCCCTTTGACAGGATCACATTTACTCTGCCGGAGACCCGGAAGAAAGTGCAGGAGATCCGGGAGGAAGTGGAGGCTTATATTGAGTCGCGTTTGTAAAAAAATAACAACGAAAGGACAACTGCTATGGCTGTAATGGATCAGAAACTCAGAACTTTATATCTTCTGGATATCATGCTGCAGAGGACCGATGAGGAGCATTTGCTTAATGCGTCTGATCTCTGCCGGATCCTGGATCAGGAGTATGGAATCTCCACGGATCGAAGAACCATCTATACGGAGATCGAGATCCTGATGAAGTATGGACTGGATATTGTGCAGAGAAAGGGAAAGAATCCGGGCTACTTTGTTGCAAGTCGTGAATATGAGCTGCCGGAGCTGCGTCTTCTGGTGGATGCGGTGCAGTCTTCTAAATTCATCACCGAACAGAAATCCCGAGAGCTGATCCTGAAGCTGGAAAAGCACTGCAGTAAGAGCCAGGCCTATGCTTTGCAGCAGGAAGTTTTTATCGTAAACCGGCCGAAGGCGGAGAATGAGACCATCTATTACAATGTGGATACCATTCACAATGCGATCGTGGCCAATAGAGAGATCTCTTTTAAATATGCGGAGTGGACTGTAAAGAAGGAGTTCCGTCTGAAAAAGGATGGTGCCCTTTATAAGGTGAGTCCATGGGCCCTGACCTGGGATGACGAGAATTACTATCTGGTTGCCTATGATGCGGAGGCTGGTAAGATTAAGCATTATCGTGTCGATAAGATGCAGAATACGGATGTGCTGGAGTCGGTGAGACAGGGTGCAGAAGCGTTTAAGGATTTTGATCTGCCGGCATTTTCCAAGAAGACATTTGGAATGTATGGTGGCAGAGATGAGGAAGTGGTGTTTGTCTGCGAGAATCATCTGGCGGGAGTTATGCTGGACCGTTTTGGCCGCGACATCTGGCTGGTTCCTGTGGATGAGGAGCATTTCCGAACAAGAGCACTTGTATCGGTGAGCCCACAGTTCTTTGGCTGGGTGACCGGAATCGGCAAGGGGCTTCGGATTGAGGGGCCGGAGAGTGTTCGGGAGGAGTACCTGACACATGTGAAGGCGGTTTTGGAGAATTATTAAAGTGCAACTTTTGGGGACAGGTACAAAACGGTGACTTTTTTGCCGTTTGTACCTGTCTCTTTTGGGTTTGTTGTCAAGGAAACAGTAGATTGAGTGAATCTCTGTTTACTCAATGATGGCCATCGCCATGGTGTTGTTCTTCAGCATAGTGTTGTTCTTCAGCATAGTGCTGCTCTTCAGCATAGTGCTGCTCTTCAGCGTAGTGCTGCTCTTCAGCATGGTGCTGCTCTTCAGCATAGTGTTGCTCTTCCGCGTAGTGTTGTTCTTCAACGTGCTGCTGTTCTTCAACGTGCTGCTGTTCTTCCGCATGGTGCTGTTCTTCTGCGTAGTGCTGCTCTTCCGCGTAGTGCTGTTCTTCCGCGTAGTGCTGTTCTTCCGCGTAGTGCTGTTCTTCCGCATGCTGCTGCACTTCAGTATGCTGCACTTCCTTCTCTGGAACCTGAGTCTGTGGCACAGACTGTACAGAATCATGATGTTCGGTTTCATGGTTGCTGCCATTGTTGCTGTCGTGGAGATTACCGTTCGCACTGTCATGGGAATTATCATGTACACTGTCGTGCGCGCAAATCTGATCCTTGATCTCTTTGATGGTCATGTGCTGACA
>JAKSRN010000580.1 GCA_024403585.1 Lachnospiraceae bacterium
ATGCCGGACTTATCAGGATTCGCTTTTACATACTCTAAGATATGCTGCATCCTCAGTTCCTGATGAGGTTCTTTGATTACTGTGTAATGCAGATTAGGTCTGTCAAAACTGCCGATGAAAACCGCCGGGTTTTTCATCTTCAGCTCAGTTACAATATCATCTCTGACCCGCTTTGTCGCGGTCGCGGTAAATGCAGCAAAGGGAGTGTTCGGGAAAAAGGCACGAAGACCTTTTATCTTCCGGTACTCAGGTCTGAACTGATGTCCCCACATCGAGATGCAGTGCGCTTCATCTACAGCGAACAAAGAGACATCGGTCTGCTGCAGCAAATCGACAAAATCAGCCTGAACAGCACGCTCAGGCGAGACATAGAGGATTCTGACTTTTCCGGATACAATCTCGGACTCAACTGCTTTTCTCTTGTCATACGAAAGAGAAGAGTTCAGCATCGCAACATTTACGCCCTGAGATGAAAGAGAATCAACCTGATCTTTCATCAGGGAAATAAGGGGAGATATGACTACTGTCATGCCGGAAAGCATCACGGCAGGCAGCTGGTAGCAGAGGGATTTACCCCCTCCGGTAGCCATAACTGCTAAGACATCGCGCCCTTTGATAATCTCTTCGATAATCTCGCTCTGATTCGGGCGAAATGTTGTCAGCCGGAAATATTTTTCAAGGGTTTCCTGAATGTCAGCGTCCCCGCTCATATGCCGGGGAGATACGTACCGTTTTCCTTATAGTACGGGAGATAGACAATCTGTGCAGATGAGACGGTGAAGTCATAGCGCAGAACCTGCAGTACGCCGGGCTTTTCGGTTTCGTAGCGGAGATAGAGGAACTCGGTCAGTTCTTTTGCGGTCTTCTGATTCATGAAGATGCCGCGCATATTTACATTGCTGTTTTTGTCAAGCGTCTGATACTTCGGGTTTCTGATGGTTAAATCAATTTCCCAAGGCTCTGCAACAAATCGCGGAATGTCTGCAGCACAGATGTAATAATCACGTTTGCCCTGAATATCCGGAAGTCCGGTTTCAGTAT
>JAKSRN010000581.1 GCA_024403585.1 Lachnospiraceae bacterium
TTCTGCCCGGGAAAGCCGATATTCATTCAGGTAGGATACAAAGGTTTTCCCGGTGACCTCTTTGAAGAAACGCATGAAGTATGCTTCGGAGAAGCCAACTTGTCTGGCTGCATCCGCGACACAAATCTTCTCACGGAAATGCATATCCACATAGGAGAGCACAGGCTTGATCTGATCCAGCGTGGCACGCTGTGATGGATTCCCTGCCTGTGGGCAGCATATGAGCAGACGGTAGCACAGAAGAAACAACTGACTCTTTACAAAAACCGGATAGGCTTTTCCTTTTTCTCCGGCTTCCCGGTCACAGGCATCCAGCGGCTCGGTAAGGCTCGTAAAGCGCGTATCTTCCGGTGTCAGAAATGTTGGGATCTGAACCATTCCCTCCAGCAGCGGCAGAAGGTATTCCCGGTAGAAAAGCTCACTGCCTGCGGATACGAGAAGCCGGGGATGGAAGATAATATTTTCATATTCCATTTGCTCTTTTTCCTGCTGACGGATGGCATGCAGCTGCCCCGGAAGAATGAAAACCACAGAAGGAGCGGTCAGAGCTCGGCTCTGGGCATCTACGGTAATGATTCCGGAACCCTTCTTAATATAAATAATTTCCATATCCTCATGCCAATGAATCAGCACTTCCGGAAACATTTGCGGAATGGAACAGGGATAGATGTTAAAAGGAAAGACAGTATCCCCATGCGGCTTGGCCTCATGGAAATTTTCATAATCTGCTGTGCTGTGTTCGGACATAAATATCACCACCGGATAGGATTGTGTTATTTTTTGCGGGCATCGTGCAAGAAAAACGGAATCCGAAATGCTAAACTGTTAGCAGAAGAAAATGGGAACAAGGAGCGCTGTTTATGAATCGAAGAGCAGGTATTCTGCTGCCCGTGTCCAGTCTGCCTTCCAAATACGGTATCGGCTGCTTTGATCAGGCGGCTTATGACTTCGTGGACTATCTGGTCAGCGCCGGTCAGACTTACTGGCAGATTCTGCCGCTGAGCCCTACCAGTTACGGAAAGTCCGATAATTCCCCCTA
>JAKSRN010000582.1 GCA_024403585.1 Lachnospiraceae bacterium
AAGGAACTCGATTTTCGAAGACATGTGAATGACACCTGGCAGATCCGTTCCTATACATCCATTGCAGACAACCCACGTATCACCTATGTGCATGAACAGGCGGATATGTTTGAGATCATGGGCTGGGTGTTTCTCTTTACATTACCTCTCGTGACCGTATGCCTGATCGGTATTATCCTGGGAAGAAAAGTAAAACAGGAACAGCGTATGATCGGGACACTGATGGCTATGGGATACAGTAAGGGAAAACTGATCCGACATTATATGGTTCTTGCCCTGATCCCAGGTTTGGTTGGCGGTATTTTAACAGCTGTTTTTGGGTGCATCTTTGCACAGCCCTACGGACAGCTTTGCCTGGCGGATTACGAGCCATTGCCGGTCAGATTTCATCTGCCGATTCCGATTGCATTTGCGGGAATCGTGATCCCTACGTTGATTTATCTGTGCAGGGCATATTTTACGGTGCGAAAGCTGCTGAAAAAAGATATCGTTTCTCTATTAAGCAATAATGCAGACGGGAAAAAATCATACTCAAAGATTCTTTATAAAAATAAGATGCCGGTTTCCGAAAAGTTTGGGATCAGATCCATCGTTGGAAATCCGGGCAGATCATTTGTAGTATGGCTCGGCATCTTTCTGGGTGCCTATATCGTAGCGATCAGCTTTGCATTCCAGGATTCGATCAAGATCATCGGTGAACGTGGAACGGAAAACATGGGTGATTTCCAGTATGAGTATGTACTGAACGAACTTGGAATAGGAAAACCAAAAGAGGGAGAGGGGATGCTTGTCATGAATGGGGAAGCAAAGGGAAACTCCTTCTCTATCATGATGGCAGATGATGATCTGTCGCTTTGGAATACCAGACTGACAACCGGGGAGAAAGCAGAACTGAATGGCAAATGGTATATAAGCAGTCTCCTTGCTACGATTTTTCACATCAAAGAAGGCGATGAACTGACCTTTTATGAATCAGGTGATTTAGAGGAGTATACGGTACGAATTGATGGAATCAT
>JAKSRN010000583.1 GCA_024403585.1 Lachnospiraceae bacterium
GTAACTGTTCAGAACCCCCTCACCTTTTCGTAGACGGCAATTGCCATTTTATTACATAGGTATAATTTACAACTAATATTATCCCTATGTTATTAATATAATAGGTATAACTTTATATATTAATTATACCTATGGTATATCGGTACAGAGCACACATGCCGATAGTAAAAATGCTGAACAAGAAAACCGGAATCACATACGTTTACGAGTCTGAATCATTTTGGGATAAAGAGAAACAGCAGCCCCGCAACAGACGCAAATTGATCGGAAAGATCGATCCGGTTACAGGACAAATCGTGCCTACGGGAAAATCCGGAAGAAAGGCCTCCGATGATGAACACGACCTGCTTGGGCAGGTCGTGGAGAAAAAGACAGAAGACAGCCCCGTCCAACCCAATCTTATTTCTGTTCTCGATGAGAGGAATGAGGAAATATCCACACTTAAGAAGAAAGTGAGGGAACTCGAATCCAGATGCGAACATTACGAGATTCTGATTGGCCGCATCCGGGGCATATTAGACAACGAGTGATGGGATGAGATACGGGCGTTTCTGTGATCTAGTGGATAGAATCGGGGAGCTCGAATCTGAAAACAGGGTGCTCCGCAAAGAGATAGATCAGCTGGTCAAGAAACACCTCGAAGAAGAGACTGCTCTGAAAAGGAAGTATCTCGCTGAGATCCATTCACTCGAACAGAAGCTAGAGATCTATCGGCAGAAGCTGTCTGCTCTCGATGAGAGCAGGAAGCTTCTGGAACGCAGAGCCAACATGAATTCTTCGAACAGCTCCAAGCCCCCGTCCACCGACGGGTTCCGCAGACCCAGACAGAAAAGCCTTCGCGAGAAAACGAACCTTAAACAGGGCGGCCAGGCAGGGCACCCCGGAAATAACATGGCTCTGCCTCATGAACCTGACAATCTCGTTATGCATTATCCGGAAAAGTGCACCAACTGCTCCAATTTTACCACTTGCCTGAAGAATTCCGCTTTTTCCTGTGGCGAGAGCAGGTT
>JAKSRN010000584.1 GCA_024403585.1 Lachnospiraceae bacterium
TTTTTTATATTTTAGCTTTTCCGATGGAATCTCTCATGATCAGCTCCGGATGGAGCTGCACGGAGTTGATATGAATCTGATTGATCTGACAGGAGAGTGCATAATAGGCACTTTTACCAAGTTCGGTACGGTCCTGGCGCAGAGAGGTAAGCGGCGGATTTGTATAGCGGCAGAGTGGCAGGTCATCAATACCGATAATACTGAGATCTTCAGGAATCTGAATCCCCATTTCTCTGCAGTGGATCATTACAGAATGAGCCAGAATATCATGGCTGCAGACAATGGCAGTACAGCCCTGCCGGATCAGGCGCGGCAGATGCTGGTTGATACAGTCGGCGGTCAGATAAGCATGGCCTGCCAGGGAACGATTGTTGTTCAGGCCATTCTTGCGCAGGTTGCGGAAGAAAGAGAGATAGCGCTCCTGAAAAACGTAAGAACCAAGCCCTCCGCTTAAATAGCCTATGGTTTTATGACCAAGTGATTTGAGCTTCTGAATGGCAATATCCATGGCTTCATCATTGTCAATCCCTACATGTACTACATTGGGATTGTAATGGACGGAATTATCCAGAAGGACAGTTGGAGTGCGGCAGGCTTTGAATTCATTGATCCAGGGATCCATATAAGTCATGCCAAGCATGAAACCACCCTTGTAATCATGCTTCATCATATATTCATCATATGGCATTTCTTTTTGAATGGAAGCAGTCAGTGGAACCAGATCAACGATATAACCGGCAGGTTCTGCCATCTTTCGAAAACCGACAACCAGATCTCGTCCGAAATCCTCCGGTTTCTCGTAGGCCATGTTTTCAATGAAAATGCATATTTTCGCTTTTTTATTGGCTCGGGTGACACGTGTGTACCCAAGTTCGACAGCTGTTTCCAGCACAGCCTTTCGAGTTGCTTCACTAATATCATCGGCACCGCTCAGCGCTTTAGAAACAGTGCCTTTAGAAACGCCCAGGTGTCTGGCGATATCATCCATTGTTGCCATAGTATACTCC
>JAKSRN010000585.1 GCA_024403585.1 Lachnospiraceae bacterium
AATCAGATGTCCGGTGGACAGATGCAGCGAGTAGCCATTGCCCGTGCTCTTGTAAATGATCCGGATATCCTTCTGGCAGATGAACCCACAGGAGCTTTGGATTCTGAGACATCTGTTCAGGTAATGGAGTTATTAAAAGAAGTAGCGAAAGATCGTCTGGTCGTGATGGTTACGCACAATCCGGAACTGGCGGAAGAGTATGCCACCCGAATTGTAAGGGTAAAAGACGGTCATATCATTGATGACAGTGATCCATATGTGCCGGAAGAAGAGCTGATTCCTCCAGCCCAGCACAAAAATATGGGAAAAACTTCTATGAATTTTCCGACTGCTTTAGGGCTGTCTTTCAATAACCTGCGTACCAAGCTGGCAAGGACGATTCTGACGGCATTTGCCGGATCCATTGGTATCATTGGAATAGCGCTGATTCTTTCCATGTCCAACGGTGCCAATGCCTATATTAATTCCATACAGAAGGATACTCTTTCGGAGTATCCGCTGCAGATCACCAAAACAGGCATGGATCTTACTTCCATGATGGCCGGTGAAAACGGGAATAGCAATGAGGCTTCTGTTAAAAAAGAGCAGCCGGAGGATAAGGTAAGGGAGAGGCGGACTCTGGATGCTGTCTTTACCAAGACTACCATCAATGACCTTAAGTCGTTGAAAAAATTTATTGACAGTGATGAAAGTCAGATCATGGACTATGCGACCACTGTTGATTACCGTTATAGTGTGAATCCGAGAATCTATCGTGAGATCGGAGAGGATGATTATAGACAGATCAATCCGGATATGACATTCTCTGCTATGAACGGATCCGGGAATGAGATGGCTATGATGTTTTCCAGTATGCGGCCTTCCTTCTTTTCCGTTCTTCCTGCAGATTCCAAAATGTATGACACCCAGTATGAAGTAAAGGCAGGAAGATGGCCGGAAAACTATAATGAATGTGTAGCGGTCCTGTCTCCCCATGGAAGTATCTCAGATCTTTGCCTTTATGCT
>JAKSRN010000059.1 GCA_024403585.1 Lachnospiraceae bacterium
ATTTTGAATCCCTTCTCCGGAACGAAAAGCATGCCAATCAGGGATTCTGCCGGTACCAGCTTGTACACCTTGTCGCTGATCCTCTGGTAGCCTTCTGTCTTGTAGAAGGAGGACCGGAAGCCCATTCCGTCGTAGGAATAGATTTTTCTGATTCGTTTCTGCACATAAGCAGGCACCAGAGCTGAAGCATAGACTGCCAGATTTCCACCCTTGGAGTGACCGGCTACGTATAATTTTTCCGGAATCAGACGGGCTACGTCCATCAGATATTCTCTGGCCAGTGTATGAGCAGGCCAGGTACGGATATAGGCATATTTAAAATCTTCTCTCCATCCCACTAAAGAGCTGTCGGTTCCTCTGAAGAGGACCACGGCATTCTCATCATCCAGCCAGGCTGTCAATGCTGCAAACTGCACCATCTTCTTCTGATCTTTCAGAGCACGCATGCAGCCTAATCGAATCTCGCCAAAGCGGCGGCTGTCTTTGATCTCATGAAAGAGATCTGCATACATGGTTCCATAGACGGAATCCCCGTAGAGAAGGTCTTCATTTCTCTCCATATCAGCCCAGCCAATGGTCTGGATCCTGTTGGGACTTCGCCATGCATAGGAATCATGGACGCCTGATTTTAATTTCGGAACCAGCCATTCCATCTGAAGGTTCATCATCTGACAAAGAAGGAGGGCATCCACTTCATTGAAACGTGCCTCCTCGAAGGATATATTTTTCCATTCTCTCACATAGGTCATGAGAGTGTCTTTATAGTAAACTGTATTTTCATTGTATTGCATCTAATTATTCTCCTAACTAGATATTATACCTTGTCTCTTAGGCAATTGGAAAGAAAAAACGAGGGGATTCTTCGAAATCCCCTCGATGTTTTATCTAATATCTTTCTGCTTATCCGCCATTGTAAGGAACACATATCCCAGTGCAAAGAACACAACCAGTGATGCCACTGCGATATTGATTGTTCCACCAGCCAGCTTTACAGCCGCCAGAACAAAGGAACCCAGGAAAGATGCTCCCTTACAGAAGATATCATAAAGACCGAAATACTCACCAGAGTTCTCCGGTGGAATGATCTTTGCAAAATAGCTTCTGGACAGGGACTGAATGGATCCCTGGAACATACCGATTCCAAATGCCAGGATTGCAAAACCAACCAGGCTCTTCAGAGTCAGTGCATAGAGGCAAACACAGAAGTAACCTGCGATGCAGACCTTGATCAGTGTTACTGTACGATATTTTCTGGAGAATATCGCAAAAATCAGAGAGAAGACGAATGCTACCACCTGTGTCAGCAGCAGAGTCACTACCTGACCAACTGTATTCAGACCAAGATCGGTTCCGATATTGATACAGTTATCGATAATTGTACCTACACCATCAATGTAAAGGAAGAAGGCAATCAGGAAGTAGAAGATCTTCTTCTCCTGTTTTACCATACGTACAACTGTAGCAGCGATTCCACGGAAGACCTCTGCAACAGCACCCTTCTGTCTCTCCACATAATGGATCTGTTTGTATTCCTTCAGAAGCGGAATAGTTACGCCGAACCACCAGATCGCGGTTACTCCAAAACCAATATTTCTTGACATGGTATCAGAGATCTTGCCCATCATATCAGGTCCCAGTACATAAGCGATCAGTGCGATGGCAAATGGAATACAGGAACCGATATAGCCCCACGCATAACCGTAGGAAGAAACCTCATCCATACGCTCTTCTGTAGTAACATCGTTCAGCATGGAATCATAAAATACCTGAGAGGAGCTGTAAGCAACCTTTGTGATCACAAGAACGATCATAAAGAGCAGCCAGCTCTTGATCATACCGGATATGAAACATCCGATTACACCGATGGCCAGAGCTGTTGAGAAGAAGACCTTCTTCATTCCTTTTGTATCGGTAAATGCTCCGAAAACCGGACCCAGAATCGCAACCAGAACGGTTACCACTGACATGGCAAGTGCCCAATAAGCAGTTGCCTGATCTCCTGTAATCTGACCAGGGCCCGTACCGATCGCCAGTGATTTGAACCAGATTGGTACCAGCGAACATGCGATCATGGTAAATGCTGAGTTACCCACATCGTACAGCACCCATGCCTTCTCAAGTTTCGTTAATTTGTTTTTTTCAGCCAAAATGTCCTTCTTTCTAAGTGATCAGTGAAGCTCACCCTCAAAATCATACGTAAAGTATTCATCCAGTTCTCCCTTATCGTAGAGATAGAGAGTCAGATTTTTTGCCAGTTTCGGATAGAGCTCTGTAGCTGCTTTCTGTCGCAGGCAGAGTACTTCTTTCATCCTCTCACATTCTTCAAGATGTTCGCGATCCAGGAAGAGATCTGAGAAATCACCTTTGATCTTCAATTTTGCGATGGCTCCGCGAACCAGTTTTTTCTTTTTCTCAGCCGGTGAATAGAAAAGATGCAGTACGGTCTTCTGGCCCTTCATTGCTTTTCTGATCTCCTCTTCTTCAAATGGGAAGAATCTTGCAATGATAGAAGCATTCTCCGCGGAGGCTTTAAGAGGAAGGGATCGGTCCACTTCCATCGGATCCTTTCCGTCCTTCTCCATCAGAAAGACCTCGTACTGGGATTCGATCAGATTATGGGATAATCCGGAATCCTCTGTTTCTTCATTCACATAATCATGGCAGCTGGAATCAAGAGTGAAGTGTGCCAGGAAGCCCAGCAGATAAGCAAGCATGGGCTGCTTATCGTCATTCTCCTGAAAACTGTATTTTGCCACCTCAAAAAACTGTGCGCCCGTCCAGTGATGCAATTCCTGACCGAAACTGTTTACCTTATTGGAACTCAGTGGATTATAATAGAAGAGCACATCCGGTCCGTGAACACCGATATCAAACAGTTCTCTGTACTTCGTGCAGATTGCTTTGATCTTCGGTGGTAATGTCTCCAGACAGGCTGCTCCAAATGTATGATGTGCATACGCTGCAGGCATAATCATCCTCCTAGAATCGTTATTCAATAGTTATTCAATAGTTAGTATATCAAATCATTTTTCTCTATGCAATGAATCTAGTGAAAACCGTTACAAAAGTTCGAAAGTGTTTCGCGATAGAGATATAATTTTCGTTTCAATAATAGGTCTAGACTCCTAAACTACTCTTTGTTTTCTTGACATAGGACCACAATGACTGTTCTTTCATATAACGCAAAAAAAGCTCTGCTGTCACCAGCAGAGCTCATTTTCTTTTTCTAGCCGCCAAAATCCGCTTTAGTGGCTACCGCTTTTTCTTCTCAGAGGTTTCCCTAAGAGAAGCTTCGACCCTTGCTTTGCGTTCACATGCGCCACTTGAGTCTCGCGTTTACCGATACACAACGTGTACCTGCCGCCCCTTTCTATTATCCAACTTTTCAGTCAGATAATCCGCAGTGATGGGTTCATCTCTTCCGCCATCACAGGGACTGACACATCGCGCGCGCTTTGTGTCTGCACTGTCTTCTCACCGATTTTCACCGGAGAGCCTTCGCTTCATTTCTTCCGCTCGTGCTTTCCTTAGAAGATCTTTCAGTATTCATCCCTCGAATACCTAACATCTTCTGTGCCCTTCGTCCCATGATTCCTAATACAGGAGCCACGTTCCTTTATCCAGAGTGCATCATTGCTTCTTCACCCTGCCAGACACCTCTCCGGCCTTGCGACCGGCCTCGCCTCTTTCCTGTTGCCAGGCATTCTACTCCATCCCGATTGCTCGAAATTTCATCAGGCGACTCAGCTTTCATCTGCACTGACGTACAGCCTACTCACCGTGCTTTACGCACATAACCCCATGTTTCCATAGAGTCCAACCTGTTTCGGATCGTTTGCCCAGATCTTCCCCAGGTTGTCGGCTTGCTTTGCGCTCGCCTCGTGCTGTTTCCATATTGCTATGGCTTCCCCGCTTTCACGGTTCGCACTTCTCTTGCTGGCTATGCTTGCGCACAGCCGCGTACCCTACCGGCCCGTGTTACCTTTGACCTTAACACGTTCCTTTCTCCCGATGAACTTTCATCCACCGTCAGGCACCTTCAGAGAGGAAGCTTTCGCTCCCTTCTGCTCATCTCTTCACTATCCAGCCACGTTAGCCGTGGCCAGTTCGCTTTACCGGCTGCTTCGATTACTCTGACATCCGCAGATGAGTATTCCCTTTCCTCAGGATTTCTCCCGGGTACTCAGTGATGCTTTCTGGCATCCCGTTTATTCAAACAAAACACCCTTCGAGCCCCACCTATGAGGGTTCTCTCGCATCCAAAAGACCTTGATCAGGGGTCTTTAGACTGTGGTTTCCCTTAGTCCGAAAGACATTATATAGTATCGGATATTCGATGTCAAGTGGAACTTGACATGGGGACGCTTCTTCTGTCACGTGGAGTGTCCCCCTGTCACATGAAGCAAAGCGAAATGCTCATGTCCATCTTGCCGCATATCTCTTACTCGAGCATCATCTTGATAATCTCTTTGTCAGTCTGGTGCATACCAACTTTTCCAATATATCCTACACAGGAAATTGTCTCTCCCGCATCCTCTTTCAGAATACCTGTATATGCCTCATACTCCTTGCCCTTCATAGCCAAATGATGAGCCATCATAGCTGCATCCAGACTGGAGGCAATCTTAGCTGCGCAGGAAATCTTTGCTCCGTCACAGATAATACCAGGAATGTTTGCCAGTGTATTGTCGATGGTAGCTTTGATCTGCTCTGTTGTTCCGCCAACCAGATAAGTGATGGCTGCTGCGGACGCAGTGGATGCAGAAACAGCACCACAGAAGGCAGACAGTTTTCCGATAAACTCTTTCTGGTAGATGGTCAGCAGACTGGACAGAGCCAGAGCACGGTAAAGACGCTCATTCGGAATGTTCATCTCACGGGCATAGATGATTACCGGCACAGAAGATGCGATTCCCTGGTTACCGCTTCCTGAGTTGATGATTACAGGAAGATCACAGCCACCCATACGTGCCTCAGAAGCCGCAGACGCATAAGCTTTCATACGTGTCACAACACTGTCTGTATAACACTCGCGAATGGTTCTTCCGATTCCAAGACCCCAGTCACCGGAGATTCCTTCATATGCAATGTCCATGTTGTAGCGGATCTGTCTCTCATAGATATCCCGGATCATAGCCATAGGAACAGTATCTGCAAACTCTTTAATTCCGTCGATGGAAAGAATGGAGCGGTCTGTTGCATCACCATTCTCAGCTGTCTCTTTGGACTTCTCAAAGATCACTTCCCCATTCTTCTTAATCTCAACAATGTTGGTGTGAGCATGGCGGACTTCAACGCTGACCTCATCCTCTCCGGCTTTCATCTCCAGGATAAAATGCAGCGGAATTTCAGATTCCAGGAATTTAACCTTGCAGACCTTCTCCTCTACCAGAGCACGGGTTCTTTTTCTTCCCGGCTCAGTTACATGCTCCAGAACCTCCATCTTAGCTTCCGGATCACCTGCCACTGCACCGATGATGCAGGCAGTCTCAATTCCAGTCAGTCCGCCAGAGTTAGGAATTGTTACACAACGTACGTTTTTGATGATGTTACCGGAACACCATGCAACGATGCTCTCAGGATCTACGCCTAATGCTTCTCTTCCCTTAGCAGCAGCATAAGCCAGAGCGATTGGCTCGGTACATCCCATTGCAGGAACAAGTTCCTCTTTGATAATGGCAAGATATGCTTCCATTGTTGTCATGTCCATAATTGTTTCCCCCTCATATATACATTCTTTCTTTTTTCGCTTTATACTAATTGTTCTCATAACCTTCCAAGTCAGACACTTGTCAGAATTCTTATCACAGTGTATTACAAAAACCTATCAGAATTCTTATGTTTACTTGAAGCCTGTCTTAACTCTAGTGTAAAGCTACACCTGAAACCTGCCATATTCTTCATAACGGTCTATACACAGAACCTGTCATAACTCTCATAACAGTCCAGACAAACTTTCTTGTCATCCACAATCCGAATCCAGTTTGCACCTGTGATCTCACCACAGCATTCACACACATAGGACCGGAAGATTCTTGCCTCCTCAGGCAGCTGGATCTTCGCAGGCTTCACCTCAAACAATTCTGCAGGCTCCTTGTCCATATAGTAAGCGTATGATTCCGCTTTCGTCATTCCCAATGGCTTTGGTTTCAACACCAGCCGAACTGCTTTTCCGTTCTTTCTGTTATAGAATGAAAACGCCTGTTTCCCTCTCATATGAAAAAGCAGGTTTCCCTTGCCGACGCTGCAGCCCATAATAACCTGGACAGCATCACATCCGCAGGCATCATTTTCAGAGATACAGACGATATCTTCATCATGGGAAAGGCAGCCAGGATGATCGCTCTCGTTCAGTTTCAGATTCAGAAGCTGGATCGCCAGAAGAGATACTTTGTAGCCGATGGCAAGACCGCCACAGACATGGCCGTGGAAAGCTACACAGCGATCCCATAAAATTCTGTTTTCATCTATCATATTGTTTCTTTTTCCTTTCTCAGGCGCGTGGGGCAAAGCTCTGCACGGGATGGTGTTCTCGGCATTGCTTGCACGTGACTTTGTAAGAGTTGGTATTCTCGGCCCTGCTTGTGCAAGGCTTATTTCATACTCTTATAATACCATAAATAGGAATAATCTTTTATATCATAATATTAATAGGCTATATTAAGATTTTCCCTACAACAAAGAAGGGAGTTGCGAACCTCGCAACTCCCTAAACAAATCAACTCCGAACTCTGTTCTTTATGATTTAATTCTTCTTTTCTTCTCTTCATCCAATCCGAATCAGATGATACTGCGCTCCCGGATAGTTGTCATCGGAACCGCCGCAGTTTGCTACCAGTTCACCGAACACAACTCCACCGTTCATCAGTGCCTGTCCTGTATACTTTTTGTCTGTACCTTCTACCAGATACCATCCGTCTGCATCCAGACCCTGGAGTCTTACGAACGGAATCTCTGGGTTTGCATGTACATCTGTAATGACGATATTGACCAGAGCTTCGCTCTTATCTGCGGATACGAACTCCCAGCATGTGAAGTAGCTCTCATCACGGTCGTCTGTCAGACGATAGTACTCTCCGTGCTGGATCAGCCAGTAGAATCTTCTGAAGTCTTTGATCTGTTTTTTCATCAGTTCCTTCTCTTTTTTGGTGATCTTTGTAAGATCCAGCTCATATCCGAAGGTTCCTGACATTGCTACGATACCTCTTGTATTCAGTGAAGTACGGCGTCCTGTCTGGTGGTTTGGTGAAGCGGATACATGGCTTCCCATTGTACTTACAGGATATCCGTAGGAAGTACCGGACTGGATCTGCAGACGGGCAACAGGGTCTGTGTCATCTGATGTCCAGATCTGTGGACAGTAGAACAGCATTCCTGCATCAAAACGTCCGCCGCCACCGGCGCAGCCCTCGATCATCAGCTCTGGGAACTCTTTTAAGAGTCGATCCAGCAGCGCATAGGTTCCAAGCATGAAGCGGTGTGCAACCTCACCCTGTCTGTCGGATGGCAGAGCTTTAGAGTAGAAGTTGGATACGGAACGGTTGAAGTCCCACTTGATATAGTAGATGTTAGCATCACGAATGATCTCTGCCATACGGTCGAAGAGGTAATCCTGAACGTCTTTTCTGGACATATCCAGTACCAGCTGGTTTCTGGAGTACATTGGTTTACGCTCCGGATCAGCCATCGCCCAGTCAGGATGCTCTCTGAAAAGCTCAGAATCCTCACTGATCATCTCTGGCTCAAACCAAAGACCAAATTTCAGTCCACGCTCGCGAACGCCATCTGCCAGATGCTTCAGACCACTCGGCAGTTTTTCCTGGTTAACAAACCAGTCACCAAGTGAGGTGTTGTCATCATTTCTCTTACCGAACCATCCGTCGTCGAGAACCAGCATGTCAATGCCAAGTTCTTTTGCGGAATCGGCAATCTCCAGGATCTTCTCCTCGGTAAAGTTAAAGTAAGTAGCCTCCCAGTTGTTGATCAGAACCGGGCGACGCAGGTTGTAATATTTTGCATCAACGACATTCTCGCGAATGATGTGATGGTAGGTACGGCTCAGCTGGTTAAGACCATTCTTAGCATAAGTCATGATAACTTCCGGTGCTGTTACAGACTCACCTACCTCCAGTCTCCAAGCAAAGTTGGAGTTCTGAAGACCCATTACAAGACGGGTGCTGTCCAGATAATCCTTCTCAACCTCTGTCTTATGGTTTCCGGAATACATCATCATGAATCCGTATGCACAACCCTGATTCTGGTTTGTATCTGCATCACACAGGATTACAAATGGATTGTGGTGGTGTGAACTCATGCCTCGTTTGGACTGGATGCTGATAATGTCGTGTTTTACAGGAACACGCTCCATCTGACGCTCCATACAATGTCTTCCATAGAAATGGATCAGATCGTAACGACCGTGTGGGAAGTCGATACATACAGAGGACAGTTTGTTGACACGGATCCAGTCTTTACCGTTGTTCACCATAACCATAGCTCTGGTGATTACATCTTTTTTCTCAAAAACTCCATAATGCAGTTTTACTTCCAGACCGATCAGTGAATCCCACAAGGTGATGATCAAACTCTGAACGTCTTCCTCGATTGCCAGATCTCCGTTATGTCCACGAACATATGGAAGATCTTTTAATGTATATTTGCCTTTGCGAATCTCATGGCATTTGTAGCGTAAGTCACAGCTGCGGCTTCCGTTAGCGCTCTTGATGGAAAGGGAACTGATACGCAGGTCACCTACGTTTGCACCTGTGAACTCCTGTGGCAGAGTATCCAGGGATTTTCCTCTTTCACTTCTATACTCATATGGATTTCCGGAGAAGCCTCTATCCAGCTGACAGATCTGGTAACTCATATCCATGCCGCCAACTGTTGCACCATAATAAAGGTGCTGAAGAATACCGATTTCATCGATCTTCATCTGATATTCTGTGTGTTTTGTTGAAAGTATAAATAATTTGCTTTCCTCATTATAAACAATACTCATATCATTGCTCCTTGAACTCATCAATAATATTCGAATACTGCATTTTTATCATATTCCTACACTTCTGTCTAGTGATATTATGAAAAATAAAACTGTCAAAAAGATAGATTATACAAGCAAAATGTTCATTTCATAGGAAAATGCTTCCTCACTGAATCTGTACTCCTCTAAATTCTCCGGTCCGCAGCTGTTAGAACCAATTGCGTTCTGTTTGTAGTCCAGACAAAGAATCGTACTTCCGGAGGTTTCCAGCTGGAAATTGTG
>JAKSRN010000006.1 GCA_024403585.1 Lachnospiraceae bacterium
GCGCTAGAGGCGGCTTACGGTGATTCTTTACAGAACAGGAGATTTGTTATATAATAAAAGGTACGCGAACCCTGTTCGTGAGGTGGTCAAAGCACATTGTGAAAATGCACAAAAAAACGGAAAAAAGATCCTAAGATTTTCCGTTTGAGATTGTGAAAAAAATTTAAAAAGTGCTTGATTTTTTAAAACAATGAGCATATAATAACCACTGTTGTGACATGATAGCGACGAAGCGTGAGGTTGCTGCAGACGATGCAGGTTTTCCGTGGAGCGAATGTCAAGTTAGAAAAAACTGGCGACAAGTCACTGTACCCAACTAAACATGTCCGTATAAAAACGGAACACCCGTGTGGAAATCACGACACACACGGAAATGTGTACAGTCACCACTTGTCGTACTATTAAAAGTGCGAATAGGAGGCGACTTTTTTTATGGCAAATCAGGTAATGAGAATCACACTCAAAGCGTATGATCATCAGATCGTTGATGCATCCGCTGCAAAAATCATCGAGACAGTAAAAAGAAACGGAGCACAGGTAAGCGGACCAGTTCCACTTCCAACAAAGAAAGAGATCGTTACAATTCTCCGTGCTACTCACAAATATAAAGATTCCCGTGAGCAGTTCGAGCAGAGAACCCACAAAAGACTGATCGACATCATCGCTCCAACTCAGAAAACTGTAGATGCACTTTCCAGACTGGAGATGCCAGCTGGTGTGTACATCGACATCAAGATGAAAACAAAATAATTTAAAAGCCATAACATCAGTTAATTGATATAGAAGTAATCGCAAACAAACATATAAGCGCATTCCACTTATATCTGTTAACTAGAATGAGCTCCCGAAAGGGCGCTCCGCTGTAGAAAAACAGGAGGTACAAAGGATGAAAAAAGCGATTTTGGCTACAAAAGTTGGAATGACACAGATTTTCAACGAAGACGGAGTACTTACTCCAGTCACTGTACTGCAGGCTGGTCCTTGTGTAGTAACACAGGTAAAAACTGTTGAGAACGACGGTTACAGTGCAGTTCAGGTTGGATTTGGTGACATCAGAGAGAAACTGGTGAACAAACCAAGAAAAGGACAGTTTGACAAAGCAGGCGTTTCTTACAAGAGATTCCTGAAAGAGTTCAAACTCGAGGATGCTGAGAGCTACGAAGTAAAACAGGAGATCAAAGCTGACGTATTCGCAGCTGGCGATAAGATCGACGCTACAGCAATCAGCAAAGGTAAAGGTTTCCAGGGCGCAATCAAGAGACATGGCCAGTCCAGAGGACCTATGGCTCACGGTTCTAAATACCATCGTCATGCAGGTTCCAATGGTGCTTGTTCTGATCCTTCTAAAGTATTTAAAGGAAAAAGAATGCCAGGTCACATGGGAAATGTAAAAGTAACTATCCAGAATCTGGAAGTAGTTCGTGTAGATGCTGAGAACAACCTGTTACTGGTTAAAGGATCTGTACCAGGACCAAAGAAATCCCTGGTTACAATCAAAGAGACAGTAAAGGCCTAACTCGTAACTGGAAAGGAGAACCTACAAATGGCAAACGTATCTGTTTTTAATATGGAAGGTGCTCAGGTTGGAACAATCGAGCTTTCCGATGCCGTATTCGGTGTAGAAATTAAAGAGAATCTGGTTCACCAGGCAGTTATCCAGCAGCTGGCTAACAACCGTCAGGGAACTCAGAAAGCAAAAACCCGCTCTGAAGTAAGCGGAGGCGGAAGAAAACCTTGGAGACAGAAAGGTACCGGTCATGCAAGACAGGGATCTACAAGAGCTCCACAGTGGACAGGTGGCGGAGTTGTATTCGCTCCAGTTCCAAGAGACTACTCCTTCAAGATGAACAAAAAAGAGAAGAGAGCAGCTCTGAAATCCGTTCTGACAAGCAAAGTTCAGGAGAACAAATTCATCGTTCTTGATGAGCTGAAACTTGCAGAGGTTAAAACAAAAGAGATGGTTAAAGTACTGAACAACCTTAAAGTTGACAATGCACTCGTAGTAATCAACGATGACAGCGAGAACGTAGTACTTTCCACAAGAAATATCGCTGGTGTTGCTACTGCAGCTGTTAATACAATCAACGTATACGACCTGCTGAAATACAACACTGTAATCGCTACCAAGAGCAGCGTAGCTTCTATCGAGGAGGTATATGCATAATGGCAAACATTCAGTACTATGACGTAATCCTGAAACCGCTCGTAACTGAGAAAAGCATGAACGCTATGGCTGAGAAGAAATACACCTTCCTGGTACATACAGATGCTAACAAAGCTCAGATCAAAGAAGCAGTTGAGAAAATGTTCGAGGGAACAAAAGTTAAAAGCGTTAACACAATGAACATGGACGGAAAAACAAAACGCCGTGGCATGACATTTGGAAAAACTGCTAAAACAAAAAAAGCAATCGTTGCTTTAACTGAGGACAGCAAAGATATCGAGATCTTCGAGGGACTTTAATTAAGACCTGAAGCTGTCAGAGATATACGCAGTAAAGCGTGATAACAAACACGAATGCTTGGCTTACAAGCAGTTCGGAGATGAAAGGAGAAACCGTAATGGGAATTAAGACATATAACCCATATACACCTTCCAGAAGACATATGACCGGTTCTGATTTCTGTGAGATCACAAAATCCACACCAGAGAAATCACTGGTTGTTTCACTGAAAAAGAATTCTGGACGTAATAACCAGGGAAAAATCACCGTTAGACATCATGGTGGCGGAAGCAGAAGAAAATACAGAATCATCGATTTCAAGAGAAATAAAGATGGTATCCCAGCAACAGTAGTTGCAATCGAGTACGATCCAAACAGAACAGCAAACATCGCTCTGATCTGCTATGCAGACGGACAGAAAGCTTACATCCTTGCTACAGAGGGAATGCAGGTAGGCTGGAAAGTTATGAACGGTGAGACTGCTGAGGTTCGTCCTGGCAACTGCCTGCCACTGGCTAACATCCCAGTTGGTACTCAGATTCACAATATTGAGATGCATCCTGGAAAAGGCGGACAGCTTGTTCGTTCTGCAGGAGATGGCGCTCAGCTTATGGCTAAAGAGGGCAAATATGCAACACTTCGTCTGCCATCCGGCGAGATGAGAATGGTGCCTATTAACTGCCGCGCAACAGTTGGTGTTGTTGGAAACGGAGAGCACAGCCTGATCAACGTAGGTAAGGCTGGTAGAAAACGTCACATGGGTATCCGCCCTACAGTTCGTGGTTCCGTAATGAACCCTAATGACCATCCACACGGTGGTGGTGAGGGACGTGCACCAATCGGACGTCCAGGTCCATGTACTCCTTGGGGTAAACCTGCAATGGGTCTGAAGACAAGAAAGAAAAACAAACAGTCCAACAAACTGATCGTTCGTAGACGTGATGGTAAAACACTGACAAAATAAGGAGGTAACCAATGGCTCGTTCATTGAAAAAAGGACCATTTGCTGATGCAAGCCTGTTAAAGAAAGTTGATGCTGCAAACGCATCTGGTGATAAAGCAGTTATTAAAACCTGGTCTCGCCGCTCTACTATCTTCCCTTCATTCGTAGGACTCACAATTGCAGTTCACGACGGAAGAAAACATGTGCCGGTATACGTTACTGAGGATATGGTAGGACACAAACTCGGAGAGTTCGTAGCTACCAGAACCTACAGAGGACACGGCAAAGACGAGAAGAAATCTAAGAGATAAGTAGTAGGCGAAAGGAGGTTATTTAGCAATGGCTAAAGGACATAGAAGTCAGATCAAGAGATCTAGAAATGAGAATAAAGATACAAGACCTTCTGCTAAACTGTCATACGCAAGAATGTCAGTTCAGAAAGCTTGTTATGTACTGGATGCTATCCGCGGTAAAGATGTAGAGACTGCGATCGGTATCCTGGCATACAACCCAAGATATGCTTCCAGCGTTATCAAAAAACTGCTGGAGTCCGCAATTGCAAATGCTGAGAACAACAACGGACTTAGCAGAGAGAACCTGTATGTGGCAGAGTGCTTCGCTAACAAAGCTCCTACAATGAAGAGAATTCATCCAAGAGCTCAGGGTAGAGCATACCGCATTGAGAAGAGAACAAGTCACATCTCCATCGTACTTGATGAGAAATAAGGAGGGCAATCATGGGACAGAAAGTTAATCCACACGGCCTTAGAGTCGGTGTAATTAAAGACTGGGATTCCAAATGGTATGCTGAAGGCGACTTCGCAGACTATCTGGTTGAAGATTATAACATCAGAAAATTCCTGAAAAAGAGACTTTACAGCGCAGGAATTTCTAAAATCGAGATCGAGAGAACAGCTGATCGTTGCAAAGTTATCGTTTACACAGCTAAACCAGGTGTTGTAATCGGTAAAGGCGGAGCTGAGATCGAGAAAGTGAAAGCTGAGCTTTCCAAACTTACTTCCAAAAAACTGATCGTAGATATCAAAGAGGTTAAGAGACCAGACCGCGATGCACAGCTGGTTGCTGAGAACATTGCTCTGCAGCTTGAGAATCGTATCTCTTTCCGTCGTGCTATGAAATCTACAATGCAGAGAGCTATGAGAGCAGGCGCTAAAGGTATCAAAACATCCGTATCCGGACGTCTTGGCGGTGCTGATATGGCTCGTACAGAGTTCTACAATGAGGGAACAATCCCGCTTCAGACACTGCGTGCTGACATCGACTACGGCTTCGCAGAGGCAGACACAACTTACGGAAAAGTTGGTGTTAAAGCGTGGGTTTACAATGGAGAAGTACTTCCAGTCAAAGGAACTAAGGAAGGGAGCGATAAATAATTATGTTAATGCCAAAGAGAGTTAAACGTCGTAAACAGTTCCGCGGATCCATGAGAGGAAAAGCACTTAGAGGAAACAGAATCACTAATGGTGAGTTCGGACTTGTAGCTGCAGAGCCATGCTGGATCAGATCTAACCAGATCGAGGCAGCCCGTGTTGCTATGACTCGTTACATCAAACGTGGTGGTAAAGTATGGATCAAAATCTTCCCTGACAAACCGGTTTCTGCAAAACCAGCTGAGACTCGAATGGGTTCAGGAAAAGGTTCCCTGGATTACTGGGTAGCAGTAGTAAAACCAGGTCGTGTAATGTTTGAGATCGCAGGTGTTGCTGAAGAGACAGCACGTGAGGCTCTGCGTCTTGCTATGCATAAGTTACCATGTAAATGTAAAATCGTATCTCGTGCAGATTTAGAAGGCGGTGACAACAGTGAAGAATAATAAATATGTAGAGGAGCTGCAGACAAAAACAGCTGCAGAGCTGAAAGAAGAGTTAGTAGCTGCTAAAAAGGAGCTCTTTAACCTGAGATTCCAGAATGCGACAAATCAGCTTGAGAATACAAGCAGAATCAAAGAGGTTCGCAAAAATATCGCAAGAATTTCAACTGTAATTGCTCAGAAAGCAAATTCATAAGGCCTGGCCTGTGAATTGAAAGGAGACAAATCGTGGTAGAAAGAAATCTTAGAAAAACACGTGTCGGAAAAGTAATCAGCGATAAAATGGACAAAACAGTCGTTGTTGCTATCGAAGACTTTGTTAAACATCCACTTTACAAGAAAACTGTAAAGAAGACATATAAACTGAAAGCTCATGATGAGAACAACGAGTGCAAGATCGGTGATACTGTAAAAGTTATGGAGACCAGACCACTGTCCAAAGATAAAAGATGGAGACTGGTTGAGATCATTGAGAGAGCTAAATAATTGAAACTGCTATAGGAGGAATACCAGCATGATTCAGCAGGAAAGCAGATTAAAGGTTGCTGATAACACTGGAGCAAAAGAGATTCTTTGCATCCGTGTTATGGGTGGATCTACTAGAAGATATGCTAACATCGGTGACATTATTGTTGCTACTGTTAAAGATGCAACACCAGGTGGCGTTGTAAAAAAAGGCGATGTAGTAAAAGCTGTAGTTGTACGTACAGTACATGGTGCACATCGTAAAGATGGTTCTTACATCAAATTCGATGAGAACGCAGCTGTAATTATCAAAGATGACAAGACTCCAAAAGGAACCCGTATTTTTGGACCTGTTGCCAGAGAGCTTCGTGAGAAACAGTTTATGAAGATTGTTTCCCTTGCTCCGGAAGTATTATAAGGAGGAAGCAATGTCAGTTAAGATCAAAAAAGGTGATACTGTTAAAGTAATCGCTGGAAAAGATAAAGACAAAGAGGGTAAAGTTCTTTCTGTAGATGCAAAGAACAACAAAGTAATCGTTGAAGGAATCAACATGATTACAAAACATACAAAACCATCCATGCAGAACCAGCAGGGCGGAATTGTTAACAAAGAGGCTCCAATCGACATTTCCAACGTAATGTATCTGCACAAAGGTCAGGTTACCAGAATCGGATACAAGATGGATGGAGACAAAAAAGTTCGTGTGGCTAAGAAGACCGGCGAAGTGATTGACTAAGTAGAGAGGAGGCCCTAACATGGCAAGATTAAAAGACTTATACATGAATGAAATCGTCGATGCTATGACGAAGAAATTCGGTTATAAAAACGTAATGGAAGTGCCAAAACTCGACAAGATCGTTATCAACATGGGTGTTGGTGAGGCTAAAGAGAACGCTAAGGTGCTTGACTCTGCAGTAGCAGATCTGGAGAAAATCGCTGGACAGAAAGTTGTTGTAACAAAAGCTAAAAAATCTGTTGCAAACTTCAAAATCCGTGAGAATATGCCAATCGGATGTAAAGTTACTCTTCGTGGAGAGAAAATGTATGAGTTCGCTGATCGTCTGATCAACCTCGCTCTTCCTCGAGTACGTGACTTCCGTGGAGTTAATCCTAATGCTTTTGATGGCAGAGGTAACTATGCTCTTGGTATCAAAGAGCAGCTGATCTTCCCTGAGATCGAGTACGACAAAGTAGACAAAGTAAGAGGTATGGATATCATCTTCGTTACTACTGCTAAGACCGATGAGGAAGCTCGCGAGTTACTGAAATGTTTCAACATGCCATTTGCTAAGTAATAGGAGGAGAAGTTCATGGCAAAAACATCTATGAAAATCAAACAGCAGCGTCCTGCTAAATTCTCTACAAGAGAGTATACACGCTGCGGAATTTGTGGACGTCCACATGCTTATCTTAGAAAATACGGAATCTGTCGTGTATGTTTCCGTGAATTAGCATACAAAGGCCAGATCCCTGGCGTAAAGAAAGCTAGCTGGTAATTAAAGAGGAGGAAAACATCATGGCAATGAGCGATCCAATTGCAGATATGCTTACAAGAATCCGTAATGCAAATGCGGCTAAACATGACACAGTAGATGTTCCGGCATCCAAGATGAAAATCGCTATCGCTGATATCCTTGTTAAAGAAGGATTCATCGCTAAATACGAGCTTGTTGATGCAGGTGCTTCTAAAAATATGCACATCACACTGAAATACGGTGTAGATAAAAACGAGAAAATCATCACTGGAATCAAAAGAATCTCTAAACCAGGTCTTCGTATCTACGTAAACAAAGAGGAGCTGCCAAGAGTTCTGGGTGGAATGGGAATTGCAATCCTTTCTACAAACCAGGGTGTTATTACTGACAAAGAGGCTAGAAAGCTTCAGGTAGGTGGAGAGGTTCTCGCTTACGTTTGGTAATAAAAACAATTAACTGAATAAAATCCTCGGTTTATACCGGGGATTTTATATAGAAACTGAAAACAGAGAGGAACACTAAGCGTCCTTTCCGAAAATCTAAGTTATTTAGGAGGAAATTAGGTATGTCACGTATTGGAAGACTGCCAGTAGCCATTCCAGCAGGAGTTACTGTTGAGATCAAAGAAGGCAATGACGTAACTGTTAAAGGTCCAAAAGGAACTCTTCAGAGAGTACTTCCAGCTGAGATGGGTATCGCTGTTGAAGATGGTGCAGTAGTTGTTACCAGACCAAGCGATTTAAAGAAAATGAAAGCTCTGCACGGCCTGACAAGAACACTGATCAGCAACATGGTTACAGGTGTTAACGAAGGTTATGCAAAAGTTCTTGAGGTTAACGGTGTTGGTTACCGTGCAGCTAAACAGGGAAAGAAACTGGTTCTGAACCTTGGCTACTCTCACCCAGTTGAGCTCGAGGATCCAGAAGGTCTTGAGTCTGTTGTAGAAGGAAACAAGATCACAATCAAAGGTATTGACAAAGAGAAAGTTGGTCAGTACGCAGCTGAGATCCGCGATAAGAGAAGACCTGAGCCATACAAAGGCAAAGGTATTAAATACGCTGATGAGGTTATCAGACGTAAAGTTGGTAAGACTGGTAAGAAATAATTTAAGGAGAGTTTGAATCATGGTTAGTAAAGTATCAAGAACTCAGGTTCGCCAGAAAAAACATAGAAGATTACGCAATCATATCGTTGGAACTGCTCAGAGACCACGTCTTGCAGTATTCCGCAGCAACAACCATATGTATGCTCAGATCATTGATGATCTTGCACAGAAAACTCTTGTATCTGCTTCTACACTTCAGAAAGAAGTAAAAGCTGAGCTTGAGAAAACAAACGATGTTGCAGCTGCAACATTTTTAGGAACTGTTATCGGTAAAAAAGCTATCGAGGCTGGTATTACAGAAGTAGTATTCGATCGTGGCGGATTTATCTACCAGGGTAAGATTGCAGCACTTGCTGATGCAGCACGTGAAGCCGGTCTGAAATTCTAAAGAAAGGAGAAGACACATGAGACATAACATCATTGATCCAAGCCAGTTTGAGCTGGAAGAGAAAGTCGTTGCCATCAAACGTGTTAGTAAAACCGTTAAAGGTGGACGTACCATGCGTTTTACTGCTTTAGTAGTTGTAGGAGACCGTAACGGACACGTTGGTGCAGGTCTTGGAAAAGCAGTTGAGATTCCGGAGGCAATCCGTAAAGGTAAAGAGGATGCTATGAAGAACCTCGTTACAGTTGCTAGAGATGCTAACAACTCCGTAACACATGACTTCGTAGGAAAATTCGGAAGCTCTGAGGTACTTCTGAAAAAAGCTCCAGAAGGTACTGGTGTTATCGCCGGTGGCCCTGCACGTGCCGTTGTAGAGCTTGCTGGTATTACCAATATCCGTACAAAATCTCTGGGCAATAACAACAAACAGAACGTTGTTTACGCTACAATCGATGGTCTGAAACAGCTGAAGACTCCAGAAGAAGTAGCTAGACTGCGTGGCAAATCTGTTGAAGAGATCTTTGCTTAAGGAGGAAACACGGAATGAAGGTTACATTAGTAAAGTCAACAATCGGATGTGTTCCGAAACATAAAAAAACTGTAGAAGCAATGGGATTAAAGAAACTTCATCAGACAGTAGAGCTTCCTGATAACGCTGCAACACGCGGACAGATCAAACAGGTTGCATATCTGCTGAAAGTAGAAGAGTAATCTCACCCTATAAGGAGGTACCGTAATGGACTTAAGTAATTTACAGCCAGCAGAAGGCTCTAAACACAGCAACGAGTTCCGTAGAGGCCGTGGACACGGTTCTGGAAACGGAAAAACTGCTGGTAAAGGTCATAAAGGTCAGAAAGCTCGTTCCGGAGCACCAAGAATCGGATTCGAGGGTGGCCAGATGCCATTATACAGAAGACTTCCTAAGAGAGGCTTCAAATGCCCAAGCTCTAAGGAAATCATTGGAATCAATGTAAGCATGCTTAACAGATTCGAGGATGGAGCTGAGGTTACTGTTGAGACTATGATCGAGGCAGGTCTTGTATCCAATCCAAGAGATGGCGTTAAGATCCTTGGAAACGGCGAGCTTACTAAAAAGCTTACTGTTAAAGTAAATGCATGCAGTGCATCTGCAAAAGAGAAAATTGAAGCAGCAGGTGGAACAATCGAGGTGATCTAATGATTAAAACCTTAAAGAATGCGTTTCGCATCAAGGAAATCCGTCGTAGACTGATGTATGTAATTATGATGCTGGCTGTGATCCGTTTAGGATCACAGATTCCAGTACCTGGTGTAGATTCCAGCTTTTTTAGTAATTTCTTTGCTAATCAGAACAATGACGCATTTTCTTTCCTGAATGCATTCACCGGTGGCGGATTTTCGAATTTTTCAATTCTGGCACTGAGCATTACACCTTACATCACGTCTTCAATTATCATGCAGTTGCTGACAATCGCATTTCCTTCCTTAGAGGAGATGCAGAAAGACGGTGAAGAAGGCAGAAAGAAAATGACTGCCATTACTCGTTATCTCACAGTTGGTCTTGCTCTTTTTGAGTCCGTTTCCATGTGTATCGGATTCAGAAATCAGCTGATCCTTGAGTTTAATGTAGTGAATGTAATTGTCATTGTTGTAGCTTTGACAGCTGGTTCCGCACTTCTGATGTGGATCGGTGAGCAGATCAATGAGAAAGGTATCGGTAATGGTATCTCAATCGTTCTTCTGATCAATATCGTCTCCAGAATTCCTGCAGATATGATTACTCTCTTCGACAACTTTGTTAAGGGAAAAACAATTGCAAAAGCTGCTCTTGCATGGGTAGTGATCATTGCTGTTGTTCTTGCAGTTATTGTTCTGGTTCTGATCCTCAACGGAGCTGAACGCCGTATTCCTGTTCAGTATTCCAAGAAGATGGTTGGAAGAAGACTTGTGGGTGGCTCTGCTTCCCATATCCCGCTGAAAGTGAATACAGCAGGTGTTATTCCGATTATCTTTGCATCTTCAATTATGTCCTTCCCGGGAATTATCTGTTCTTTCGCAGGTAAGAGTCCTACAGGAATTGGTGGAAGACTGATCAACATGCTGAGTTCCAGCAAATGGTTTAATCCAAGTGACTGGCTCTCATCATTAGGTCTGGTCCTTTACGTAGCATTGTGTATTTTCTTTGCATATTTCTATACATCTATTACCTTCAACCCAATCGAGGTTGCTGATAATATGAAGAAACAGGGTGGTTTCATTCCTGGTATCAGACCAGGTAAACCAACTCAGGAGTATCTTGAGTCTGTTCTGAAATATGTAATCTTTATCGGTGCAGTAGGTCTTATGATCGTTGCAGTTATTCCATTCTTCTTTAACGGAATGTTTAATGCAAGCATTTCCTTTGGAGGAACATCATTGATCATTATCGTATCAGTAATCCTTGAAACTTTGAAACAGGTTGAATCTATGATGCTTGTTCGCAATTATAAAGGATTCTTGAATGATTGATATGATTGTGCTATAGTGAGGTTGTGGTTCAGACGAACCACAACCTTTTTAATTTACGCGATAACAACGAGCCAGGGTCTGTGCTTGCACATGACATTGGCGAGTGTTGCGAACGAGAGAGACATGGATAGCATGTTTCGAATCGTATTACGCGGAACCTGCATAGTGGGTTTCGTATAGTTCTGTGGAAAGAATTGTAAAAAATAAGATGAGAGGTAACATAAAATGAAAATTATCATGTTAGGTGCTCCTGGTGCAGGTAAAGGCACTCAGGCAAAACAAATCGCAGCTAAATACTCCATCCCACACATCTCTACAGGAGATATCTTCCGTGCAAACATTAAAAACGGAACTGAGCTTGGAAAGAAAGCAAAAAGCTATATGGATCAGGGACTCCTTGTTCCGGATGAGTTAACATGTGATCTTGTTGTTGACCGTATTTCTCAGGCAGATGCAGTGAATGGTTATGTACTGGATGGTTTCCCAAGAACTATTCCGCAGGCAGAGGCATTGACTAATGCTCTGAATGCACGTAACGAGAAAATTGATTACGCAATCAATGTAGAAGTTCCGGATAGCAATATCGTAAACAGAATGGGTGGACGTCGTGCTTGTCTTGGATGCGGAGCTACTTATCATGTAGAGTTTAATGCACCTAAAAAAGAGGGCGTTTGTGATGCATGTGGTGCTGAGCTTGTTCTCAGAGATGATGACAAACCAGAGACAGTTCAGAAGAGACTGAATGTATACCATGATCAGACTCAGCCACTGATCGAGTACTATAGCAAAGCTGGTGCTATGGTAGAGGTTGACGGAACTCAGGACATTGATGTTGTATTCCAGGATATTATCAAAATTTTAGGTGAATAAATCATGTCTGTTTCAATTAAAAATGCAAGAGAAATCGAATTGATGCGTCATGCCGGAAAGCTTCTTGAGCAGGTTCATAACGAGCTTGGTAAGATGATCCGTCCGGGTATCTCCACACTGGATATTGACAGAGCCGGTGAAAAGATGATCCGCGAGATGGGATGTATCCCGAACTTTAAAAATTACAACGGGTATCCGGCATCCATCTGTACATCTGTGAATGATGAGGTTGTACATGGCATTCCTAATAAGAAAAGAATCCTTCGTGAAGGTGATATCATCAGCCTTGATGCAGGTCTGATCTACAAGGGATACCATTCAGATGCAGCCAGAACCTATGCAGTAGGAACTATTTCGCCTGAAGCACAGAAATTAATGGATGTAACCAAAGAATCCTTCTTTGAGGGAATTAAATATGCAAAAGCCGGACATCATCTCCATGAGATTTCCGCAGCCATCGGCAATTACTGTGAGAGCAGAGGCTATGGCGTTGTCCGTGATCTGGTAGGTCATGGAATCGGAACACATCTTCATGAGGATCCACAGATTCCGAACTTTGCATGTAAGAGCCGCGGCGTTCGTCTGCAGCCTGGAATGACACTTGCCATTGAACCGATGATCACAATGGGTACATGGGAGGTTTCCTGGCTGGATGATGACTGGACGGTTGTTACAGACGATGGTTCTCTTGCAGCGCATTATGAGAACACTGTCCTGATCACTGATGGTGAGCCTGAATTGCTTACTCTGACCCTGTAAGGCAGGTGCCTATGAATCAAATCAAAAAGGGTATGTTTGCCAGAAGTCTGGCAGGTCATGACAAAGGACAACTTTACGTCATATGGGATTATGACGAAAGCTATGTTTATCTTACAGATGGGAGACTCCGTCCTGTGGATAAATTAAAAAAGAAAAAACGCAAACACGTGCAGATCTCCGGAGAGATCGCACAGATTTCAGAACAATGTCAGACAGCAGTGCAGAGTGTCATTGATATGGAAATAAGAAAAGCAATTAAGGGTAAGGAGGACTAATAATGTCAAAATCTGATGTAATTGAGGTTGAAGGAACCGTATTGGAGAAGCTTCCAAACGCAATGTTTAAAGTTGAGCTTGAGAACAAACATGTTGTTCTTGCACATATCAGCGGAAAGCTTCGTATGAACTTTATCCGTATTCTTCCGGGAGATAAAGTTACAATTGAGTTATCCCCATACGATCTTGACAAAGGACGTATCATTTGGCGTGATAAATAAGAATGAACGACGGGTGAGAAATATAGTTTTTCTCACCCGTTTTTCCATATTTTCATATATAATAAGGTGGTAATCAATATGAATTGTGTCATAGATTATGCTGCTGTTGAAAAACTGGTTCTTCAGACAAAGGCATTTTTTCAGGACAATCGTAAGAGAGCGGAAATCACCCAGAAGGGTAAGGACGATTTTGTTACGCAGGTGGATTTTGCCGTACAGAGCTTTCTGCAGACAGAACTGGGTCGGATGTATCCGGATATTCAGTTTCTGGGTGAGGAAGGTCCCAAGGAGGAGCAGGACTGGTCAAGGCCGGTTTGGATCCTGGATCCTGTGGACGGTACGACAAACCTGATCCGTGATCTGCAGATGAGTGCCGTTTCTCTTGGCCTCTGGGATGGAGAAGACATGCTCTATGGCTGTGTTTACAATCCTTACAGGGATGAGATGTGCACGGCTGTGAGAGGGCAGGGAACAAAACTCAACGGAGAACCGGTTACGGTCAGTAAGGCAGCAACTCTTTCCGAAAGCCTTTTTGTTGTGGGCACCAGTCCTTATGAAAAGGAAATCTATGGAGAGAAGATTTTTGAGCGTATGAAGAGAGCATTTATGGCGAGTCTGGAGATCAGAAGAACCGGATCGGCAGCCTTGGATCTGGTGGCGATTGCAACGGGAAGGGCAGACGGATACTTTGAATATTATCTGAAGCCATGGGACTGCGCAGCCGGAATCCTGCTTGTAAGAGAAGCCGGCGGCAGGATCACGGATTTCCAGGGCAACAGCACCTCTCCGGACAAGTATCCGGATCTGGTGGCCAGCAATGGACTGATTCATGATGCAATATTGAAATTGTTATAAAAGGAGAAGACGAATGGATTTTAACAGCGATCAGCTGATTGACAGCATATTGGATAGTTATGGTAAGTATGATCTTACCAGAAAGATGGACGTAGACAGTATCCTGAATAAAGAGACTCTGATCTGCGTTCTGGAGAAGGTAAGAGAGATTCTTTTTCCGGGATATTTTGACAAAAACAGGATCCGTTCGGAGTATGCCCGCTTTATTGTGGGTGAAAAGATTGAATTTGTGCAGTATCATCTGAAAAAACAGGTGGCTAAAGCCCTGGGTAATCTGGACAAATGCACTGGCTGTCCCAGAGCATATGCTGTGGAACAGGCAGAGCAGCTTGTAGCTGAGTTTTTATCAAAGATTCCGGCTATCCGTGATGATCTTTATACGGATGTACAGGCCTTTTATGATGGGGATCCGGCTGCTTACAGTACAGATGAGGTTATCTTCTGTTATCCCGGTATGTATGCGATCACAACCTACCGTATTGCCCATGAGCTGTTTAAGTTAAAAATTCCAATGATTCCTCGTATTATGACGGAGCATGCCCACAGCCTTACAGGAATCGATATCCATCCGGGTGCAACCATCGGAAGATATTTCTTTATCGATCATGGAACCGGAATTGTAATCGGTGAGACAACCGTGATTGGTGAACACGTGAAGATTTACCAGGGTGTTACCTTAGGTGCTCTTTCAACAAAGAAAGGCCAGCAGCTGAAGGGAAATAAGCGTCATCCTACCCTGGGCAATTATGTGACCATCTATGCCAATACAACTGTTTTGGGTGGTGCAACCGTAATTGGTGACAATACAACCATCGGCGGTAACGCATTCATTGTAAACTCTGTATCTGAGGGAATGAAAGTCAGTGTGAAGACACCGGAACTTCAGTTTACAGGGGGAACAGAGGGGAAAAATAACTGATGTCTTTTAAAGTTGAGAGGGATGGGCGAATACCGGAATTGAAGGAAAAAATTGCAAAGACTTTTAGGAAAATGTCTGTTATGACCAGAATTTTTCTGGGATATCTGAGCACGATCGTTGTGGGAACGATTCTGCTTCTTCTCCCGGTGTCCAGTCGTGCGGGATCTGTGCCTTTTACAGATGCGCTTTTTACATCTACATCGGCTGCCTGCGTCACAGGTCTGATCCGATTTGATACCTGGTCGACCTGGACTTTATTCGGTCAGGTTGTTCTGCTCCTGCTGATTCAGGTAGGAGGAATCGGATTCATGACACTGGCTATTATGATCATGACCATGACCGGCAAAAAGATCGGTCTGAATCCGAGAGTAATGATGCAGAATGCGATCTCGGCTCCACAGGTGGGTGGCATTACCGGTGTTGCGAAATTTGTGCTGAAGGGCACAGCGATCGTGGAAGGCGTCGGAGCAGCATTGCTGGCGGTTTTCTTTATTCCAAAACTGGGATTTCTGGAAGGCCTGTGGTATTCCGTTTTCCACTCCATATCTGCTTTCTGTAATGCGGGATTTGATCTGATGGGGCAGTTTGAACCGGGATCCTCTCTTATAACGCTGGCTGGAAACTGGTATGTCAATATTGTTCTGATTCTGCTGATCGTTTTCGGCGGAATCGGATTCTTTGTATGGCGGGATCTGCTGGAGCAGAAATTCCACTGGAAAAATCTTCGCCTGCAATCAAAAATCGCTTTGGCCATGTCAGCATTTCTGGTGATCAGTGGTGCCATCGCTATATTTCTTCTGGAGATTGGCCAAGATGCGTATGAAGGAATGGGGCTTGGAAAACAGATCCTTGTAAGTTTCTTCCAGTCTGTAACCTGCAGAACTGCCGGATTTAATACGGTGGATTTTTCCAGAATGACATCGGCAAGCCATATGGTGATGATCGGTCTGATGCTGATCGGTGGTTCACCGGGCTCAACAGCCGGCGGTATGAAGACGACTACGGCTGCTGTCCAGCTCCTTACTGTGGTTGCGGTTTTTAAAGGACGCAAAGAAGTGGATGCATTCAAACGACAGATCGATGACAGTGTGGTTCGAACAGCCAGCTGTGTTGCTACCCTGTATATGTTCCTGGCACTGGTATCCGCCTTTATTATGTCAGGTGTTGAGGGGCTTCCGATCGTAACAACACTGTTTGAAACTGCATCAGCGGTTGCTACGGTAGGTGCTACGCTGGGTATTACAGGAAGCGTCAGCATGATCTCAAAGCTCTTGCTGATCGCATTGATGATTTTTGGCAGAGCCGGTTCTCTGACTGTTCTCTGTGTATTATCTTCAGGAAGCAGAAAAATGCAGACAAAATACCCTGCTGAAAAATTGCAGGTTGGATAAGGAGATCGAATATGAAATCTGTTTTGGTAATAGGCCTTGGAAGATTCGGAAAACATATGGCAAAGAAGATGCAGGAGGACGGACACAGTGTTCTGGCTGTGGAAATGTCTGAAGAGCGTGCAGATGCTGCCGTAAATATGCTGCAGAATATTGAGATCATGGATTGTCGTGAAGAAGAAGTGATCCGTTCTTTAGGAGTGGAAAATTTCGATCTTTGTGTAGTTGCGATCGGTGATGATTTCCAGACCACTCTGGAGATCGTAGTACTGTTAAAGGATCTGGGAGCAAAATATATTGTTGCCAGAGCAACAAGAGATGTCCATAAAAAACTGCTGCTCAGAAACGGTGCAGACTTTGTTGTATATGCAGAGAAAGATATGGCAGAGCGTCTGGCTGTTAAATTCGGCATGGATGATATCTTTGATTATATCCAGCTCAGTGATGATGTAGGTGTCTATGAGATCCGTACTCCAAAAGAATGGATCGGTTATTCAGTCAGAGAACTGGATGTAAGGGCAAAATATCATGTAAACATTCTTGGAAGCAAGAGTGATGATGTACTTCAGCCGATCATCGCACCGGACTATGTCTTTAATGCTGAAGACAGTCTGTATGTGATCAGTGATAAGAAGTATATCAGAAAGCTGGTCCATAATTAATGGATCACTGTCTGTCGAAGTCAGTGGAAATAAAACCCTTCGAATAGAATACAGCAAAAAAGTACGACATAAGAAAAAGCGGAGATTCAGTCTCCGCTTTCTTTTTCGTTTTTTTCTCTGATCACACGGGCAACCAGAAGAACTGCATATAAAAATACAGGGACAATGATGGTGCAATAGATGGAGCCCATCAGCATGCTGCCGGCATTAGGATGGTTCATAAGGGCAAATACCAGGGTGGAACCATACATGACCAAAAGAAGGATTACTCCCAGCAGCGCAAAGATTCGTTTGAGTTTTTGCATAGAAATCTCTCCTGTTATGCGGGATCATTGGTATCTGTTCATTATAAACAGGAAGGAGAGCGATGGCAAGAACCTCTGTAAAAGAAGATGCTCCTAATTTGCAGTTCATAAAAATTTCACTAGGTAAAGTGGACTTTTCGTCGTAAAATAGAAAGTGTCGGTTCCTTTGACTGATACAGAAAGGATGAGAAAAGATGGATAAATGGAGATATAAATTACAGATGTTTATGAGGGGAAGAAACGGGATGGATTCGCTGGGACGGTTTTGCGCCTATGCATCTTTGATCCTGATCCTTGTTTCCGGCCTGCTCCTGAAACTTCCGGCACTGGCCAGTATTGTGAATACCGCAGGATTTCTGCTTCTGATCTATGGATATTTCCGTGTGTTTTCCAGAAATATCCCAAAAAGATACGAGGAAAACAGACGTTTTCAGAAGAAGATCCAGCTTCTGACCAGGGCAGCAGGGGATAAGACGCACAAGTATTATAAGTGTTCTTCCTGTGGTCAGACCATACGTGTCCCTAAGGGAAAGGGCCGGATCCAGATCACCTGTCCAAAGTGTAAGAATACTTTTATCAAAAAAACATGAGCATGAAGCCAGTGTCTTTATGAGGAACAGAAAATGTTTGGTTATGTACAAGTCAATCAGGATGAACTAAAGGGAAAGGATCTGAGAAAATACAAAGAATTCTATTGTGGAGTCTGCAGAGATATCAAGAAACGTTCCGGACAGTTGCCGAGAGCATTTCTCACCTATGATATGACTTTTCTGGCTATTCTTCTCTCTTCTCTGGAAGAGGCAGAAGAGGTCCCGGAGGAAAAGTTCTGCAGTCTGCACCCTTTTCAGAAAAAGGCCGGCATACAGAATAGGTGGACTGCCTATGCAGCGGATCTGAATGTTCTCCTGACCTACCATAATCTTCTGGATGACTGGATCGATGAGAAAAAGCTGAACAGCAGGCTTGCGGCGGGGATGATGAGCCGCTCCTACAGAGAGCTGGAGAAGACTTACCCTGAACAGATCGCTGCAATCAGCCACTATCTGGAGCAGCTCCATAAGGTGGAAAAGGAAGGAACGGAGGATCTGGATCTTGCATCGGGACTGACAGGGACCCTTTTTGCAGAACTTTTCCGGGCACCGGTGACTCTCTGGAAAGAGGAGCTGGGGCAGCTGGGGTTCTATCTTGGAAAGTGGATCTATCTGATGGATGCCTGGAATGATGTGGAATCGGATCTGAAAAAAGGAAATTATAATCCCTTCCGGTCTATGGCACAGAAACCGGATTTCGATGAGAAAGCCTATGGGATCCTTCTGATGATGGCAGCAGAGGCGGCAAGAGCCTTTGAGCGGCTGCCAATCGTTGAAAATGTGGACATCCTGCGTAATATATTATATAGTGGAGTGTGGAATACATTTCGGAAAATACAGAAAGAAAAGAAGAGTAAAGAATGAGAGACCCCTATGAGGTTCTTGGCATCACAAGAGATGCCAGTACAGAAGAGATTAAAAAAGCATATCGTTCTCTGAGCCGCAAATATCACCCGGATGCCAATATCAACAATCCGGACAAGGAAGCTGCTGAGGAAAAATTTAAAGAGATCCAGCAGGCTTATAAACAGGTGATGTACGAGAAAGAGCACGGCACATCCTCTTCCTATGGAGGAACAGGTTACGGATACGGAGGCTCTTCCTACGGATCCGGCGGCTATCAGGAGCAGGACCCTTTCGGCTACGGTGGGTTCGGTGGCTTTGGTCCGTTTGGTTTTGGCTTCGGTTACGGGAATTCTGTCAACCGACCGCAATACGAGAATGTTGAGCAGCAGGCTGCTGCTAATTATATCAATAACCGGCATTATCAGGAGGCCATGAATGTTCTGGAGCGAATGGAACAGCGTGGAGCAGTGTGGTACTATCTGCATGCCCAGGCCAATGCCGGACTTGGAAATAATGTGAATGCTCTTGCAGATGCAAAAACTGCAGCAGAGATGGAACCTGATAATTTACTATACAGGCAACTGTATCAGAGTCTGTCCCAGGGAGGAAGCTGGTATACATCCACCGGAAGTGAATATGGCTATGAGCCGTGTTCCTGTGGATCTGGTCTGGCTAACTGCCTGCTTTGCTGCGCATGTTCATCCTGCTGCACACCGGGCTTTTTCTGTTGCTGCTGATCCTGCAAGAAGAAGCAGTTCTGTGAGAGAAAACAGGATGAAGACGAACATAGAATGAAAGTGAAAGGAAATACGGAGAATGGAATATATCGTTACCTGGCTGGATAAGTACTATCATGAAACAGAGCAGGAAGACAGGGAAGAGATTCTTGAAGAAGGAATCAAAGAGGAAGGTCTGACTAAAGAGAATGAATTGCGTCAGAAATTGTGGGACCTCCGCTATAAGCCGACCAAAAAAGAGAGAGGAAAGATCGATCACTACTTTCAGGGAATCCTGACTCTTGAAGCATTGGGGCGGAAACAGAAAAGTTTCTGGAATACACGATTTATCAAGAATGAGATCGAAACCCTGAAGAAGGTATGGGGAATCGAACTGGCAGAGGAGTATGGTGAGATGGGACAGGCCATCCTGAAGGAGGAGATGAAGCATCTCGCCCGTACCTATATCGGCATCTGCCGTGATGATAAAAACTTCAGCGGAATGATTATGGGCATCGGCAAGATGAGCAAGGAGAAGCTGACAAGAAAGATCGCTGATCAGGTCTATCAGCTGGCAGTTGAGATCCCAAAGATGCATCACTTAGAAGATATGGTTCAGCCATTCTCTACCGCATTGATCGATGTATATTTTGAGATGTATCCAAAGAAAGCGGATCGCAGAGTGCTTCAGGAGAGACTGGATGGAAATAAATCAGAGGAGAGTAATGAATGAGTCAGGAAGATAAGAAGAAGCCTTTGAAAGAAAGACTGGAGAGGCCTTCCGATAAGAATGGAAAAGGATCGGGATCTCCTGAACCAAATAAGAAATTTCAGCTGATGCAGATCGTCATCATGGCAATCTCTGCACTGCTGATCGTTCTGCTCTATTTTGGCGGTACTTCAGGAGGATCTAAGACGGAGGTTCCTTATAATGAATTCCTTAGCATGGTTGATAAGAATCAGGTAAGGAGTGTGACCCTGCAGGAGGATAAGCTGACATTTTCCGCGTCTGAGGATCCGCAGGAAACAGATAAGAGCAAGTATACCGTTTACCAGACAAAGCTGGTAGGTGATGAGAATTCCATTGTGGAGATGCTGAAGGGCAAAGATGTGGTCATTCAGAAGAAAGAACCATCTCCTATGGCAGAGCTTCTCTCCCTGGTATTGAATATTGCCCTTCCATTGATCATCTTTATGGGTGGTATGATGTTCATCATGAAAAAAGCCGGTAAAGGCGGTGTGATGGGCGTCGGAAAGAGCAAGGCAAAAACCTATATCCAGAAGGACACAGGTGTAACATTCCTGGACGTTGCCGGTGAAGATGAAGCAAAAGAATCTCTGCAGGAAGTGGTAGGTTTCCTGCATGAGCCTGAGAAATATACAGAGATCGGTGCAAAACTGCCGAAGGGTGTACTGCTTGTAGGCCCTCCGGGAACAGGTAAAACCCTGCTTGCCAAAGCAGTGGCAGGTGAAGCCCATGCACCTTTCTTCTCCCTGTCCGGTTCGGAATTCGTGGAGATGTTTGTCGGAGTCGGTGCATCCCGTGTACGTGACCTTTTCGAGGAGGCAAAGAAGAATGCACCTTGTATCATCTTCATCGATGAGATCGATGCCATCGGTAAAAGAAGAGACAGTCAGTACGGCGGTAACGATGAGCGCGAGCAGACCCTGAACCAGCTTCTGGCTGAGATGGATGGATTTGACAGTTCCAAGGGTATTCTGATCCTGGCGGCTACCAACCGACCGGAGATCCTGGATCCGGCTCTGCTGCGTCCGGGTCGTTTTGACCGACGAGTGATCGTTGATCGTCCGGATCTCAAGGGACGTGTGAATATTCTGAAGGTACATGCAGATAAAGTTATGCTGGATGAGACCGTTGATCTGGAAGAGATCGCTCTTGCTACATCCGGTGCAGTTGGTTCAGACCTGGCTAACATGGTCAACGAGGCTGCCATCCTTGCAGTCAAGAATGGAAGAAATGCTGTCTCACAGAAAGACCTCTTTGAAGCTGTGGAAGTCGTTCTGGTCGGTAAAGAGAAAAAAGACCGTATCCTCAGCAAGGAAGAGAGAAGAATCGTTTCCTACCATGAGGTTGGTCATGCTCTGATCAGTGCCCTGCAGAAGGATGCAGAGCCTGTACAGAAGATTACGATCGTACCACGTACCATGGGTGCGCTGGGTTACGTTATGCAGGTGCCAGAAGAGGAGAAATACCTGAATTCCAAGAATGAACTGGATGCCATGGTCATCGGACTTCTGGCAGGCCGTGCAGCAGAGGAGCTGGTATTCAACAGTATCACAACCGGTGCTGCCAATGATATTGAGCGTGCGACAAAGATCGTTCGCGCTATGATCACTCAGTATGGTATGTCTGAGACCTTTGGCCTGATGGGACTGGCTCAGCAGCAGGACCAGTATCTGGGTGGAAGAACAGTGCTGAACTGTGGTGATGCTACCGCAACTGAGATTGACCATGAAGTAATGCGTGTACTGAAAGAATCCTATGCCAAGGCTCTGGAGATGCTTGCCGGCAACAGAGATGTTCTGGACCGTATTGCAGAATTCCTGATCCAGAAAGAGACGATTACCGGTAAAGAGTTTATGGCTCTCTACCATCAGGTACTTAAGGAGCGCCGTATCGCAGAAGATCCGGATTACTATTTCGATTCAGAGGATTCGGAAGATGGCATTTCAGATTGAAGAAGAGTTAAAGAAACTGCCGGGGAAACCCGGTGTTTACCTGATGCACAATGCCAGGGATGAGATCATCTACGTGGGTAAGGCGGTCAGCCTGAAAAACAGGGTGCGTCAGTATTTTCAAAGCAGCAGGAACAAGGGACTGAAAATTGAGTCCATGGTTCCTCAGATCGCTCGATTTGAGTATATTGTGACGGATTCAGAGCTGGAAGCTCTGGTGCTGGAATGTAATCTGATCAAGGAATACAGACCGAAATACAATACCATGCTGAAGGATGACAAAGCCTATCCTTTCATTCAGGTTACTGTTCAGGAGATGTATCCCCGGGTGCTGTTTGCCCGCCAGATGAAGAAGGATAAGTCCAGATACTTTGGACCCTATACCAGTGCCGGTGCAGTGAAAGAGACCATTGAACTGGTTCGGAAGCTTTACCAGCTTCGTTCCTGCAGTAAGAAGCTTCCTGCCGAGCAGGGAAAAGACCGTCCCTGCCTCTACCATCACATCCACCAGTGTAAGGCCCCCTGTCAGGGATGGATCACTCCTGAGAACTACAGGGAACAGGTGGACAAGGCGCTGCGCTTCCTGAATGGCAGTTTTCAGGAGGAGTTAAAGGAACTGACGGAGAAGATGCAGAAAGCATCGGATGACTGGAAGTTTGAAGAGGCTGCAGAGCTGCGTGACCTGATCGAAAGCGTGAAACGAATCGGGGAACATCAGAAGATCACCAGCAGCAGCGGAGAAGACAGAGATGTGATCGCCCTTGCGGAGGAAGGATCCGATGCGGTTGTCCAGGTTTTCTTTGTGCGCGATGGCAAGATCATTGGCCGGGAGCACTATTTCCTGCGTACCGCACCGGGAGAGTCAAGAGGAGACTGTATGCTTTCCTTCCTGAAACAGTATTACGCTGGCACTCCTTTCATTCCGAAAGAGGTTATGCTTTCCGACGAGATTCAGGATAAAGAAGTCCTGGAGGCTTACCTGACACAGAAGAGAGGACATGC
>JAKSRN010000060.1 GCA_024403585.1 Lachnospiraceae bacterium
TCCTCAACATTTCCTGATTTATAAGAGATAAAATATCCATTCTTCTCCACAAAAGGAAGACAATATTCTGAGAGAGAAGAGAGGTTTGCCACAGCACGGGATACGCACAACTGGTATTTCTCCCTGTAGAGAGGATTCTTTCCGGCATCCTCGGCTCTTCCGTGGACTGTTTCAATATCTGTCAGACCCAGCTGACTGATCACCTCATCCAGGAAATTCAGACGCTTTTTCAGGGAATCTAAAAGTGTAACCTTCAATCCCGGATATGCGATTTTCAGCGGAATTCCCGGAAAGCCTGCACCGGTTCCCACATCGATCAGTTTCTGTCCATCCTTGATCTGAATAGCCTTCACCAGGGAAAGACTGTCCAGAAAATGCTTGACGATCACTTCCTGAAATTCTGTAATTCCAGTCAGATTCATGAAGGAATTCCACTCGATCAGGAGATCATAATATTTCAGAAACTGCTCTTTCTGCTGGTCGGAGAGTTCAATTCCCAGCTGCTCCAGACCTTTATTAAAAACTGTTAAATCTTTCATCCACAGTTCCTTTCTGTTATCCTGCATTTATCCACAAAACACGTAGGATTCTCTGTTTTACAAGCCTGTTTTGTGGATTCTTTTCTATTTTTTATCTATCTCTGTGCAAAAAACTTTGCTGACCACTTCCTATGTCTTCTCGACACTGAAGAATGGGAACGCTTGTCATAGTAAAACAGACATTCGCATTCCGCTTGATTCAGCCTTTGTGACCTGTGCTCTCAAGATATACAAGCAGCACGGACACATCTGCCGGAGATACACCTGAGATTCGGGATGCCTGGCCTAAGTTCATCGGACGATAGGCTTCCAGTTTCTGAATCGCCTCCAGACGAAGGCTTCCAACAGCATTGAAATCCAGATCTTCCGGAATCTTTCTTCCTTCCATCTTTTTGAACTGTTCTACCTGCTTCATCTGTCTCTTGATATAGCCATCGTATTTGATATTGATGCTTACCTGCTCCTGTACATCCTCCGGCAGTTCCGGACGGTGTTTATCAATAGGAGCCAGAACCTGATAATTCAATTCCGGTCTGCGGATCAACTCAGAAAGAGAGCATCCGCTGTTCAGAAGAGTAGAATTATACTGTTTCATCAGATTCTGAACCGGCTCTGAATCTCCCACATAGGTATTATTGACACGCTCAATCTCTGCTTTGATCTGTTCTTCTTTTCTTAAAAGTGCCTGATAGGTCTCTTCATCCACAAGACCTACCTGATGGCCGTATTTTCGAAGTCTCAGATCCGCATTATCCTGACGAAGCAGGAGACGATACTCAGCACGGCTTGTCATCATTCTGTATGGCTCATGGGTCTCTTTCGTAACAAGATCGTCGATCAGTACACCGATATAGGATTCTGAACGATCCAGTACCAGATATTCTCTGCCAAGAATCTTCATGCAGGCATTGATTCCTGCGATCAGACCCTGTGCAGCGGCTTCCTCATAACCGGAGGATCCGTTGAACTGGCCACCGGAGAAAAGATTCTGGATATTTTTAAACTCCAGTGTGGCGTTCAGCTGGATCGGATTGATGCAGTCATACTCGATGGCATAGGCATTTCTCACGATTTTTGCATGCTCGAGACCCGGTACGGTATGATACATAGCATCCTGTACGTCCTCCGGAAGGGAACTGGACATTCCGCCGATATACATCTCATTGGTATAAAGACCTTCCGGCTCCAGGAATACCTGATGACGGTTCTTATCCGCAAATCGTACCACCTTATCCTCAATGGAAGGGCAGTAGCGGGGACCTGTTCCGTGGATCATGCCGGAATAAAGTGGAGAGCGGTCCAGATTATTTCTGATGATCTCATGGGTCTCCTCGTTGGTATAGGTCAGCCAGCAGGATACCTGATCGATCTGTACATCCTCCGGATTGGTAGAGAAGGAGAATGGAACCACTCGCTCATCCCCCAGCTGTTCCTCCATCCGGGAGAAATCTACGGTTCTTCCATCCACACGGGCCGGGGTTCCTGTTTTAAAGCGCACCATCTCCACGCCATGCTCTTTCAGAGAATCGGTCAGATGGGTGGCTGACTGCAGTCCGTTTGGACCTGTATAATTGCTGACTTCACCATAAATACATCTTGCGTTCAGATATACTCCTGTACAGAGTACCACTGCCTTTGCGTGGTATATGCCTCCTCCGAGAGTTTTCACACCTGTACAGATGCCATCTTCCACGATCAGATCTGTTACCTCTGCCTGCTTGATGGTCAGATGGTCGGTATTCTCCATGATTCTTCGCATTCTGCGGCTGTATTCACTTTTATCTGCCTGCGCACGAAGAGAATGTACCGCAGGTCCTTTGGATCGGTTCAGCATCTTTGACTGAATAAAGGTGGCATCGATGTTTTTTCCCATCTCTCCGCCAAGAGCATCGATCTCACGGACCAGATGACCCTTGGAAGTACCTCCGATATTCGGATTGCAGGGCATCAGAGCGATACTGTCCACACTTACGGTGAAACAGATGGTCTCCAGCCCCAGTCTTGCAGCAGCAAGGGCAGCCTCACAGCCGGCATGGCCTGCACCGATGACCACAATATCAAAGTATTTTTCTATAACTGCCATAGCTTCCTCACTTTCCTGTACAGAATTTGGAGAAGATCTCATTCACAAGATTTTCTCCCAAGGACTCACCCAGAATTCTTCCCAGTGCCTCATAGGCACCCATCAGATCGATGGTATAGAAGTCCTCCGGCATACCGTCCAATATAGAATTTTCCACCATAAGGAGGGACTGTTCTGCCTCCTCCAAAGCATGCTTATGACGGATATTTGTAATCATTACTTCATCATTAAAGGAGAGTTCTCCCTGGAAAAACATCTCCCTGATGCATTCTTCAAGTGCATCAATTCCCTGATTTTCTCTTGCAGAGATACTGATCACGGGAGCTTTTGTCTTCTCCTTCAGATCTTCTGCCTGGATACAAAGCTCAAGATCTGTTTTATTCAAAAGAACAATGCACTTTTTATCTTTGATCAGCTGCATGATCTCTTCGTCATTCTCATCCAGTGCAGCGGATCCATCCACCACATACAGGATCAGGTCTGCATCTTTCGCATGCTCTCTTGCACGCTGGATTCCGATTCTTTCCACCTGGTTGGCTGACTCCCGGATACCTGCTGTATCTAAGAGTCTCAGGGTGATACCGCGGACATTGATGGTCTCCTCCACCACATCGCGTGTCGTTCCTGCAATATCCGTAACAATGGCTTTCTCCTCACCTGAAAGTACATTCAGAAGAGAAGATTTACCGGCATTGGGTTTACCAACGATCACTGTCTTAATACCTTCAGAGATCATCTTTCCCTTATCTGCAGACTCGATCAGCCTGCGGATTTCATGCTCCGCCTCCTGCACAATTGGAAGAAGCTCTTCCCCATATCCATCCACACTGATATGCTCCGGATCGTCCAGAGCTGACTCGATAAATGCAATCTGATAGATCAATTTCTCACGAATAGAACGGATCTCCTTCTGAACAGAACCCTGTAACTGCTTTACAGAACTCTTCAGCGCATATTCATTTTTTGCGGAAATGATATCCATAACCGCCTCAGCCTGTGAAAGATCAATTCTCCCATTCAGAAATGCTCTCTTGGTGAACTCTCCCGGCTCCGCCGGTCTTGCACCTGCCAGAAGGAGCTGTTCCAGGATCTTTCTCATGGCGATCACACCGCCGTGACAGTCAATCTCAACTGTATGCTCACCGGTGTAGGAGTGAGGTGCTTTCATCAGCATAACCAGCACTTCATCCAGAATCTCGCCCTGTTTTCCTGTGATCCATCCGTAATGGATAGTATTTGCCTTCTGATTGATCAGTTTCTTTCCGTTTTTTCCCATGTAGACACGATCTGCAATCTCAAAAGCATCCGGTCCGCTGACACGCACGATTCCGATTCCCGACGCAGTCATTGCCGTGGAAATGGCTGCAATAGTATCGTCAAAAAACTCTGCCATATCCGTTCCTCTCTGTAAAAAAATTGATTCTGAATCATTGTACACCTTAACACATCAGTCTTTTTTTGGCAAGCATGAGCATCTGCATTTTCCGCGGTAGAAAAGTCCCCCCCACAGACAATCTTCTGGTAGCACAGTACTGATTTTATGAACCAAAAAGGGATAGCAGTTCTTTCGAAATGCTATCCCTCATAAGGTTTCTTATCCAGAATTATTTCTTTAATGTAACCACGATATGACGATATGGCTCATTGCCCTCGCTGTATGTCTCTACGAATTTGTTATTCTGAAGAGCGGAGTGGATGATTCTTCTCTCATATGGGTTCATTGGCTCAAGAGAAACAGGTTTTCTTGTTCTCTTTACTTTGTAAGCAATGTTCTTTGCCAGATTCTCAAGAGTGTCTTTTCTTCTCTTTCTGTAGTCCTCTGTATCCAGTTTTACACGAACATACTCTTTCTGCTCTTTGTTTACAACCAGACTTGTGAGGTACTGCAGGGAATCCAGTGTCTGTCCTCTTTTTCCGATCAGAACGCCCATATCAGCGCCATCGAAGTTGATCTCCAGACATCCTGCGTCTGCCACATAATCCATGTGGATCTCTACAGGAAGTTCCATTACTCCGAATACACCCTTCAGGAATTTGTCTGCAGCTGCTTTCATAGCTGCTACTTCTTCCTCTGTTTTTGGTGTTACAACAAACTCTTTCTTTGGAGCTGCCTCTTTCTTATGTGGAGCTTCTTTCTTAGCAGAAAAATCTTTTCTGTTATCTTTACGATTGTCACGTCTGGAACCTTTTCCGTTTCTCTCGGATCTTTCCTGACGAGCTGGTCTGTCATTCTTTGGAGCTTTCTCTGCTCTTGCAGGTTTTGCTTCCTGATGCTCTTTTGCCGGTTTCTCAGCTTTCTGTTTCTCAACAGGAGCCTCTTTCTTAACCGGTTTCTCCTCTGTTCTGACAGGTTTTTCTTTCTTTGGCTGTACAGGTTTCTCTACTTTAACTACAGGCTCCTCTACAACTACTTCTTCTTTTTTGCGAACCTTGATTACTGCCGGTTTACTTCCAAATCCAAGGAAACCAGAGCTTCCCTGAGATACAACCTGAATATCAAGACTGTCACTTGGAATTCCAAGATCCATACAAGCCTTGGTAATGGCATCATCAACAGTTTTTGCAGAAACTTCAATGAAATCCATAAATTTTTCCCCTCTTATTTTTTCTTGCTATTCTTCTCGTTGAAACGCTGTACCATGTTTGCACGGGCAGTAATACTGTCTGGTCTCGCATTCTCAGCATGTTTTGCGTAATCTACATCAGCAATATTTGCCTTCATATGAGAATTGGTAACATTTCTGGTACTGGTACTTGCAGTTTTTCTGATTGTATTAGGTGCAGGATCACCTTTCTTCGCACGTTTCTTTGCAGCTTTCTCCTGAGCCTTTTTGATCAGCTCATCTGTATCCATCTGAGCGATCTTCTGGTTGATCACAACCTGCTGGATGCAGCGGATGACAGCACCGGCGATCCAGTAGATACCGATACCATAAGAGAAAGTAACACAGAGAACAGCAGAGAAGATCGGCATGGTAGTTCCCATTGTCTTCATGCTGCTTGCCATTGGATCATTGGCATTATTGCTGTTTGCTGTCGGAGACTGTGGCATCAGTTTGTAGTTCAGCCACTGAGTGAACCAGGCAAGTACAGGTACTGCAATAGCAGCAACGATCAGAAGAAATGATTTGCTTGCGATACCCTCACGGATTACATCCATTGGGGACATGGAAATCTGGATTCCTCCAAAGGAGTTGATCTTCTGTGTTGCACGGGCTGTTGATTCGATCAGATCCTTGTACTGGCTCATCTCGCTAAGCTGGGCAAATTTTACCCACTGAGATGGTTTTAATACGTACAGGAAATCTGTTACATTCGCATTAGTAAGTGTATCTGTGATTCTTCCGCCGAACACGTTGATCTTGTTATCAGCGATAAACTGTGTGATCATGTTCAGGCCTTTATCACCAGGCATTGCCAGAATCTTGTCAGTAAGCTCTGCAAAGATTCCGCCGACTTTAGAAATATAACCAGGAATATGATAGATTACCTGATACAGAGCAAACAGAAGTGGCATCTGAATCAGCAGTGTTCCGCAGGATCCCATCTGGGATACGCCGTATTTTTCATATACAGCGGATACCTCCTGCTGCATTGCCATCTGAGCTTCCTGAGTTTTTTTACCTTTGTACTTCTTCTGAATCTCCTGAACCTCCGGATTGATCACAGCCATCATCTTGGATGATTTCTGCTGCTGAATCTGAAGTGGAGTCATCAGAACATACACAATAATGGTGTACAGGATAATCGCAATACCTACATTCGGAATTCCGACTTTATCCAGTACTTCGAAGATTCCGGTCATTAACCAGCCCAGGATATGAGCAAAGTATTTGACCAGAGGCATGGTCGACTTCGTAAGTAAAATTTCCAAAATTTGTATCCTCCTAGATAACGTGTACGTTTACGGCACCGGGTCGTAACCTCCGTGTGAAAACGGGTTACATCGCAGTATTCTCCAAAGTGTCAGTAAACCTCCCTTAAGGGCTCCATATTTTTCTATGGCTTCCAGGCCATACTGGGAACAGGTCGGTATATAAGGACAATGAACGTTCCCTTTTAATGGAGACAGGTGTTTTCTGTAGAATTTAATCATTGCAATCATTATGTGTTTCATTTGCTTTTTCCTTTTTTTCTACTTCGACAATGTGATGCAGTTTTCCCAGATGATAAATTGCACGTTCGATCTCAAAATACGTGCAGTCCTTAGCATTTACCCTGGCAACTACGACAATGTCTACACCTCGATGAAATAATTCTTCCTGAAGGCGGTAAGCCTCACGGACCAGTCTGCACAGGTGATGCCGCACAACACTGTTTCCCACCTTCTTGCTAACGGATATACCCAGTCTGTTTTTATTAAGACCGTTCTCTCTGACATACATAACGAGATATTTGTTTGCGAATGATGCTCCTTTTCTGTATACCGTTAAAAAATCTCTGTTTTTCTTTAAACTTTCCGAATATTTCATACTCTTCTTAATTCCTGTAATAGGAATAAAAGGCCACAGAAGCTGTGACCTTTTAACCAATCATGTTTTGAATTGTTTTTCTTCTACTGATTATGCAGACAGAACTTTACGTCCTTTTGCTCTTCTAGCAGCTAAAACTTTTCTTCCACCAGCTGTTGCCATTCTTGCTCTGAAGCCGTGAACTTTAGCGTGGGATTTTTTCTTAGGCTGAAATGTCATCTTCATGGTATAAGCCACCTCCTTCTTTATTATGTGTATACCATTAAATGGTAATGTTTCATAATGTATGTCGAAAAAGCATCATTAGAATTATATTAGTAAAAATGCCCAAAGTCAAGCATTTTTCTTGATAAATAAAGGCTTTCAGACTTTTACACATATACAAAAGGTTTACGTAACTTATCCACATTTTGTGGACTATTTGTGGATAAACACTTTTTTTCCACTGACAAGACAGGTTAAAAAGCCCTTATTTACAGCAAAGGATTATGTGAATTGTTCTATTCACTTATCCACACAGGTACTTTTCCAGCCTGCCGGATCATGAGTTATACACAAACTTATCCACATCATCCCCGTAAAGTTATTCACTTCTTTCTTGCAGCCACAAAGAGGACATTCGTATTCCGCTTCCTACGTCTTTACAAGCTTGCGGAAAGAGAATGCTTGTCGTGTTCCTGACACATCTTAAGAGAAACTACATTAATATAGAAGAAATTATTTTTTCATTTCCCCCACAAGCCTTGAAAAAATCCCCCTCTTAATATAAGATATAGATGTATAAGTTTGTAAAAAATTAAATGATCAGAGGTTAATATGGACATTATTATCGAAAAATGGACCGAGATACTAGAGCTCGTAAAAACTGAACACGACCTTAGCGAGGTATCCTTCAAGACCTGGATCCAGCCGTTATCTGTATATTCAGTGGACGGTGATCAGGTCACTATTCTTGTGCCTTCCCAGCGTGTAGGGCTGGATTTTGTAAGCAGAAAATATACTCTTCCTATTAAAGTAGCAATTGCTGAGATCACCGGCATGGATGTGGAGATCCGCTTTATCCTTCCGGAAGAAGCAGAGGCTGCTGCTCCAAAGAAAGCATACACAACAGCTCCTTTGGTATCCGGATTGAATCCTAAATATACATTCGACACATTTGTAGTCGGCAGCAACAATAAATTTGCACACGCTGCTTCTCTTGCTGTTGCTGAATCTCCGGGTGAAATTTACAATCCTCTCTTTTTATATGGAGGAGTTGGACTTGGTAAAACGCATCTTATGCATTCCATCGCTCACTTTATTGTAAACGAGAATCCTCAGGCGAAGATCCTCTATGTTACAAGTGAGACCTTTACCAATGAAGTAATCGAAGCCATTCGTAACGGTAATAACACCAGCGCTATGACAAAATTCCGTGAAAAATACAGAAATATCGATGTACTGCTGGTTGACGACGTCCAGTTTATTATAGGTAAGGAATCTACTCAGGAGGAGTTCTTCCATACATTCAATGCACTGCACGGTGCAGGAAAACAGATCATTCTGACTTCCGACCGTCCTCCAAAAGATATGGATATCCTGGAGGAGCGTATCCGATCCCGTTTTGAGTGGGGTCTGATGGCTGATATCCAGAGTCCTGATTATGAAACACGAATTGCCATTCTTCGCAAAAAACAGGAGATGGATGGCTACACAGTGGATAATGATGTGATCGAATATATTGCCAGAAACGTGAAATCCAATATCCGTGAGCTTGAAGGCTCTCTGAATAAGGTCATCGCTCTTGCAAATCTCGAAAAACGTGAGCTGAATCTTGATCTGGCTGAAAAAGCCCTGATCGATATCATCTCTCCGAACGAGAAAAAAGTAGTTACACCGGAATCCATCATTAATATAGTAGCAGAACACTTTGATATCTCTGCGGAAGAGATCAAGGGCGACAAGAGAGCTAAAAAAATCTCTTATCCTCGCCAGATTGCCATGTATCTGTGCCGCGAGATGACTTCTGCCAACCTGCAGGCCATCGGTGCAATCATGGGTGGCAAAGATCATACCACAATTATGCATGGCGTGAACAAGATTGAAGCGGAACTTAAGACTTCTGATTCTACTCAGAATCTGGTAGCTCTTCTGAAAAAGAAAATCAACCCGTCTTAGGAACAAAACG
>JAKSRN010000061.1 GCA_024403585.1 Lachnospiraceae bacterium
GCGGAGCTTTCTTTTATTAAGTGATTTAATTATTTTCTTGGTTTCAGGAAATCCGGGATCTGGATATCTTTCTTCTGAACGTTGCTGCTTACAGGTGCTGTCTTTGGCATCTGGTAAGCTGGTTTGTAAGCAGGTGCCGGTGCAGCCTGTGGCTGTGGCTTAGGCTGTGGTTTTGGCATCTGGTAAGAAGGCATCTTATTTACAACCGGAGTCTTCTCTTTCTTTGGCTGCATAACTACAGGCTCAGATGCATCCTCAAGTCCGGTAGCAATAACAGTAATTCTAGCATAATCCGGAATTGTCTCATCGTACATAGCACCGAAGATGATGTTTGTATCCTCTCCAGCCAGGTTCTGTACGTAAGTAGCTGCGTCATTCGCATCCATCAGGCTGATATCACCGGAGATGTTGATGATCACATGGCTTGCGCCTGCAATTGTGGTCTCAAGCAGAGGACTGAATACAGCCTGCTGTACTGCCTCAAGAGCTTTGTCATCACCTTTTGCCTCACCGATACCGATATGAGCGATTCCTTTATCAGTCATAACAGTCTGAACATCTGCGAAGTCAAGGTTGATCAGTGCCGGCAGGTTGATCAGGTCTGTGATTCCCTGTACTGCCTGCTGAAGAACTTCATCTGCTTTCTTGAGTGCTTCCGGCATAGTAGTTCTGCGGTCAACGATCTCAAGCAGTTTATCGTTAGGAATAACGATCAGTGTATCAACATTCGCTTTCAGTCTTTCGATTCCTGCCATAGCGTTTGCCATACGAGCCTTTGCCTCAAAACGGAAAGGTTTTGTAACAACACCTACTGTCAGGATTCCCATCTCTTTAGCCAGACCAGCTACAACAGGTGCAGCACCTGTTCCGGTTCCGCCACCCATACCACAGGTAACGAATACCATGTCAGCACCCTCCATGAGAGATCTCAGTTCATCGATGCTCTCCTCAGCTGCTTTCTGTCCAACCTCAGGTTTTGCTCCTGCGCCAAGACCTTTTGTGATCTTCTCACCAATCTGCAGAACAGTTGGTGCTTTGCTGAGAGCCAGTGCCTGTTTATCTGTATTAACACCGATGAATTCAACTCCACCGATTGCCTCTTCTACCATTCTATTAACCGCATTGTTGCCGGCTCCACCGACACCAACCACGATGATTCTTGCAGAAGACTCTGCTTCATTCGTCATGATCTCTAACAAAATGATTCCTCCTTATATAAAAACGACTACATAGATTCTGTGTTTTTAATTCCCCTAAGTCTAAACACTTATAGTAATGATATCTTGAATTATTTGTTTTAGCAACAGTTTTTTTCTTTTTTTACATGTCCGCATCAAAGACAATGTTGATGGTTTCACTGGTATATTCCTCCAGATGAAGGATACCTGAACGGCCCTGAAGTTTCGGCAGAATCGCCGCAAGTCGGGTTACTTTTTCCTCCAGCTCACTGTCTGTTCCAAGGGCTGCACGGACACTTCCGTAATAAAGAGTCATCTCTCTTTCTGCCTTGGTGTTTTCTGAGATCTCTACATAATCCGGCTGGATTCCGTACTTGTCGATCATCTTGGTCAAGAACTGAATCGTATTAAAAAAGGTGGGATTATCCAGTGGAAGTCTCAGTCCCGGATCCATCTCCGGTACATTCAGACCGGTGATCATAGGAACATCTGCCAGGCTGGGGTTAAACTCCTGTACATGATCAGTGTCTTCCTCTTCTGCCGGCAAACCTTCTCCTCCTTCCGGAGGATTAGCTTCCATCTGCTGCTCCATCATCGCAGTTTCCATCGCAGTCTGCTTCAGCTGCTGTGTTTCTTCTGCAGACATGATCTCCAGAACGATCCCTTCATGATCAAAATAGTAATCCTTGTTATTGATCCGGACAAAACCTACCGGTTTCTTTTCATTTACATGAAGACGGATCTCATTCCTGCTTCTGAACTCGACCTCAACACTATCCATAAAACGGATATCTTTCAGCTCTACCCTGTGGCGGAAGATTCGAAGAAGCACGGAATTCTTTGTCCAGAACTCCGGGATCGTCATCTCCAGAATCTGCTGATCTGTATAGTTTTTTCCGCTGTTTCCAACAACCTCTACGGTATTAATATAAAACAGTCCCCAGAACAAAGCTCCAGCAATCAGAATCGCTCCGGCAATCTCAAGAAAGACCTTCCGCCTTCTGTCGGATCGGGCATCCGATACTTTTCTTCCTTCTTTCTTTTTCTTCATGCTTCTCCTTTAAGCTCTCGCTTTACAGGCTAAGAGCATACTCGCGGAACATGTCACCTCTCTGCTCATAGTTGTCAAACTGGCCCCAGCTTGCACAGGCAGGAGAAAGAAGAACGGCATCGCCATCATTTGCCAGAGAAGCACATGTTTTTACTGCTTCTTCCAGGTTCTCGCAGAAAATAATATTCTGCTCAGGGAATCCGCATGCTACCGCATCATTTCTGATCAGCTCTTTTGTCTGACCGATCAGTACCAGATAACGAACCTTTCCGTCAAAAGCATTGACCCACTCTTTATAAGTAGATCCTTTATCATATCCTCCGCCGATCAGCAGGGTCGGGCGATTCATTGCCTGAATTCCTTTGATGGCTGCATCCGGGTTAGTACCCTTGGAATCGTTGTAGTATTTTACGCCGTTTTTCTCACATACATATTCAATACGATGTGCAACGCCCTTGAATGCACACATGGTTTTCACCACGCTGTCTTTCGGAACACCGGCATGCAGTGCCATTGCAGCGGCACACATATAGTTTTCATAGTTGTGCAGACCAAGCAGCTGCAGATCATCTGTCTTTACCAGCACCTCTGTTTTCTCGCCGTCTGCAATGCAAATCTCTCCGTTCTGATAATAGATACCTTTATCCAGAGCACGAAGGCTGGAGAAATATACAACCTCCGGACGTAGATCTTTACCGAATTCACGAAGGATCGGATCCTCGTAATTCAACACACATACATCCTCTTCTGTCTGATTTGCAGCGATCAGCTCTTTAACACGGATATACTCTTCCATAGTATGGTGACGGTTCAGATGATCCTCTGTAATATTGGTGATGCAGGAAGCTTCCGGATGGAAGGCCTCTATAGTCTCCAGCTGGAAACTGGATACCTCTGCAACAGTTACAGCCTGCTCTGTCATCAGTGGTGCTGCATCTGTGTAAGGATTTCCAATGTTACCTACTACATAAACCTCTGAACAGTAATCATTCATGATCTCTCCCAGCAGAGATGTGGTAGTAGTTTTTCCGTTTGTTCCTGTGATTGCAAGAACACGGCCTTTTCCGATCTGATAAGCAAGCTCCACCTCGCCCCAGATCTTGATTCCTGCTGCTTTGAAGCGATCCACAACAGGAATGTCACAAGGTACTCCAGGACTCATGATCACAAGATCCAGTCCCTTCAGCTCCTCCTCCGGTAATTCTCCCAGAATCACCTTTGTAGTTTTATCTTCTAATTTTTCCAGTATAGCTGCCGGATCCAGTTTCTCGTTTCCATCATAAATAACAGGATTGGCACCCAGCTTTGTCAGCAGTGTTGCTGCACCGATTCCACTCTTGCCGGATCCAAATACCAGAACTTTCTTTCCACTCCATTCCATGGCTCATTCCTCCATTTTTCATAATCTGTATTTCCGGAATATCTGTTCTCTTGCTCCGCAAATCTTACATTGCCATATAACCTACGGTACAGAACAGGATCGTAACGATTGTAAATACGGTAACAACCTTTGTCTCAGACCAGTCACTCAGCTCAAAATGATGATGGATCGGGGTCATCTTAAAGATTCTTTTTCCGTGTGTCATTTTAAAATAGCTGACCTGCATTACTACGGACAGCAGTTCCACTGTGTAGATGATTCCGATGATCGGAATAAACAGCGGCATATTCAGCATATATGCAGAACCGGCTACGAAACCACCCAGGGCCAGTGAACCGGTATCACCCATAAAGATCTTTGCAGGATGTGCATTGTGCCACAGGAAGCCCAGAAGTCCACCGATCACGGACCATGCCAGCGGCTCAAGACCTGCTCCTTTGGCAATGGATGCAAACACAAAGAAAAATGCTACTACTACAGTCACGCTGGATGCAAGACCGTCAACTCCGTCTGTAAAGTTCACACCGTTTACTGTAGCAAGCACTACAATGAACAGGAAAGGTACAGACAGGATTCCGATATTGATGGTCATACCTCCTGTAAAAGGAATGATCATATCCATGGTCACATCTGTCATCTTCAGCATCCAGAAAACAAAGATGCAGGTGATCACAAACTGCAGTCCCAGTTTCTGCCATGGAAGCAGACCGTCGGAATTCTTCTTTACTACCTTCAGGTAATCATCCATGAATCCGACAATACCGAAACCGATGGTCAGGATCAGAACCGGAATGATATTCGGATATTTTCCTGCCAGGAAAATCGCAACCGGAAGCATGCCTGCCAGAAACATCATACCACCCATGGATGGTGTTCCCGCTTTTTTCAGATGGGATTTGACTCCTTCTTCTCTCTCGGTATTACCGAATTTCAGTCTGCGCAGCCACGGGATCACCACCGGTGCCAGCGCCATTGTAATTGCAAATGTAGCGATCAATGCGATTACCATATACCAGTTCATATTCTACCTCTTTTCCGCCCCTCGTCAGGCGTATTCATTATTCACTGCCAGGGATTCCCTCTGAGAAGATGGAGTCCCCTCCGTTTTCTGCATAATCATCCGGATTGCCTCCCGGCGGTGCCGGGATATCTGTATCCAGAACAGGCTGCTCTGTTCCTCCCGGATCTGCAGCTTGTTCTTCCACTGGCTGGCCTTCCACCGGCTGTCCCTCTGCCGGCTGTCCTTCTGCTGGCTGGCCGTCCATCGGCTGCTCTTCTGCAGGCTGGCCTTCTACCGGCTGGCCACCTAACGCTGCCTGCTCTTTTGCGATCCTGTCAGCTTCCTTCTGTGCCTCCAGCTGAATAAGGAAGGCCTCTGTAGCTGCCGGATCATCCGGGAAGATATTCATATATGGAAGAAGCTCTATGAAGATATCTCTTGCGATCTCCTGGGCATAGATACTGCTTCCCTGATTCTCAACATTCGGGCTGTCCACAACAACATACACCACTACCTCAGGATTTTCAAGCGGTGCACAGCCGATAAAGGATACAACATAGGAACCGTCATAGGATTTGGTCTCTGGATTGACCTTCTGTGCGGTACCGGTTTTTCCGCCTAAGTTGTAACCGGCAACATTTGCCACGGTACCGGATCCGCCTTCCTGCATAACGCCGGAAAGCCATTCTCTGATCTGGTTGCTGACACGGGTGGAGATCACCTGTCGCTCAACAACAGCTTCCATACGCTCTGTAACAGCACCTGTGCTGTCAGTGATCGCACTGACAACATGTGGCTTATAGTAATATCCGCCATTAACAATGGCAGAGAAGGCAGCTGCCTCCTGTATCATGGTACAGGTAAATCCCTGTCCGAAAGAAGTGGTTGCCAGCTCCACTTCCTGCATACTTTCTTCGGTATGAAGGAGTCCGGAGTTTTCTCCCGGAAGATCAATACCTGTTTTCATTCCAAAGTTGAAGAGCTCCTGGTATTTCAGCATATTGGCGGAACCCAGACGGGCACCGATCTGCATCAGTGCATCGTTACAGGAAACCCGCAATGCACCATTCATATCCAGTTCTCCGTGTTCATCCGGATAAACAACACAGTGGAGAGTTGCATTGTTGATGACCTCCAGACCATCACAATAGTAATGCTCTCTCTCATTGGCAGAAGCTGTCTCCAGCGCCGCCGCTACTGTGACCGGTTTAAATGTGGAACCCGGCTCAAAAGAATCGGAAACACAGTAGTTTTTCCACATCGCGGCAAGCTCTTTCTCCACTTTCTTATATTCCGCCTCTGACATGGCATTGAATTCTTCTCTGGTATAAAGGCTCGGATGATTGAGATCATACCAGTTGCTGGAATCCATACCCAGAACTTCACCGGTATTAGGATTCATTACGATCACACCGATATTTTCAGCCGCATCCTCTCCCTGAGGTCCGTTTTTATACTTCTCACAGTATTCCTGCATGGCAGAACGAATGATCTGCTGAATGTTTACGTCAATCGTGGTGATCACATTCTTGCCCGGAACCGGGTCAATAATGGTCTGTTCTGCACTGGCATCACTGTTGAAATATCCGAACTGGCGGCCGTTTGTGCCGTTCAGAATATCGGAATAGTAGCCTTCCACGCCGAAATTTGCCTTATTCTCGGCATTGGAAAAGCCGATCAGGTCACAGGCAAGAGAATCCATCGGATAAACTCTTCGATAGGATTCCTCGAACCAGATTCCCTTTACATTATTTCTTCTGGCAATCTCAGCTCTCTTCTCCTCTTTCGAAATATTGCTCTCCAGAATACTTTCTGTGTCTTTGAATTCCTCAAATCTCTGTTTATCGGAGATGGACATATTGTTGGAAAGGATCACGTACTGGTCATCCTTTGTTTTTTCATCTGTAAGTAATCCTCTGATCTGGTTCTCATCCTGACCTAAAAGTTCAGTCAGAACCTGGATCGTCGGTTCAACATAGAACGTTCCTTCTACTCCATCTGCATCAACGGAGGTAGAATTCACAACCTTGCAGTCCAGGATCAGATTATAAACCTTATCGCTGGTGGCAAGGATCGTACCGTTCCTGTCTCGGATATCACCTCTTTTAAACGGAATGATCCTGCTCTCATACTGCTGCTGGGTCTGTTTGAGAACGGTTCTTTCATAGTTTTTTCCGTCATTCAGATTAATGAATGTAATTCGAATGGCTAAACCTACTAAAGCCAGTATGACTATCAGAAATAGTAATACCAGCTTTTTCCCCATTTTATTATTAATTTTTCTGCTGCGCATCTTCTGCCAGCGACGGCCGCGGATCTCTTTGGACCGCGAGCGCTGCAGATTTTTCTGATTTTTTGTACTCATAAAACCTAAATTTATTCAGGCACATCCTGGTACTGACGCATGTAACTGCTCTCATCAATACTGTAATACTCGATCTGTGACTCTGTGGCATAGTGCATTCCAAAACTCAATGCCGCATTCTTGATATCCTCAAGTGTTACAGACGACTGTACCTGATTATAATACGCGTCATTATCTGCTTTCATGGAATTCAGTTCACTCTCCATGATCTCAATGGTATCGATCTGTGTGGTGAGTGTGGATTTCAGATTCAGATACTGTACGCATAAGAACATCGTAAGCAGGCATGATGCCGATAAGAAAAGTACATAACCGACTCCCATGCTTCTTGCATTCGCTCTGTTTTTTTCTAATTGCTGCTGACTGACCACATCTGGCTCAGTCCTTCTCCGTCTGTCGCTTTCTCTTCGCTCAGCCGGTCTTTCCATGCGATTACGACTACGTCCAGGCGTCCGGTGCGGTTCTGCAGCTTTGCGAACCTGAACCTTACGAGCTGTACTGCCGTCCACATATATATAATTTTCAGTCCGATCCGAATTAGAATTTACCCTTCTTCGACCTGTACTTGCCATTACTAAAATCTCCTGACCGCCAATTGCTGTTCCGCTCAAACACACGGAGTTTTGAACTCTTGGAACGTTTATTGGCTTCAATCTCTTCTTCTGTCGGAATAATCGGCTTCCTTGAAACTACAAACCCTTTGCTGGCTCTGCCGCAAACACATACCGGAAACTCCGGCGGACAGACACAAGGGTTCTCATTCTTTTTGAAAAGATTCTTTACGATCCTGTCTTCCAAGGAATGGAATGTGATAATACACAGCCTTCCCTCCTCATTCAGCAGGTCGATCATATCATCCAGCGAATTCTCCAGAACTTCCAGCTCCCGGTTTACTTCAATACGGATTGCCTGGAATGTTCTCTTGGCAGGATGACCGCCGGTTGCTCTCATCTTGGCAGGAATGGCAGCTTTGATCAGCTCGATCAGCTCCCCAGTTGTCTCGATCTGTTTTTCTGCTCTTGCCCTGCAGATGTGCTTGGCGATATTCTTTGCAAATTTTTCTTCACCGTAATCCCTGATGACGCGATACAGTCTGTCTTCATCGTAGGTATTCACGATTTCATATGCAGTGCGCTCCTGTGTGCGATCCATACGCATGTCCAGAGGCGCATCCTCACGATACGTGAATCCGCGATCTGCATTGTCTAACTGATAGGAAGATACTCCAAGATCAAGAAGGATGCCATCCACTTTATCGATTCCGATGGCATGAAGCTGAGAAGCCATATCACAATAATTACTGTGGATCAGGGTCACCTTGTCTGAATAATCAGCCAGACGTTTCCCTGCAGCTGCCAGCGCTTCTTCATCCTGATCAATTCCAATCAGTCTCCCCTTATCTGATAATTGTTTGCAAATTTCCAGAGAGTGGCCCCCACCACCAAGTGTACCGTCCACGTAGATACCGTCCGGTTTCACATTAAGGTTTGAAATAGTCTCATTCAGCAATACTGATACATGTTTGAAATCCATCTGTTTACTCCTTTAGGGAGCCTCCAGTCTTATAAGGATAATCCGATGTCCTGCAGCCCCTCTGCAATGGCATCCATATCATCGTAATTGCTGTTTTCGCTCCATTTTTCCTTACTCCAGACCTCGATCCGGTTTATACTTCCTGCCAGAACTACATCTTTTGTGATACCGGCAAATTCCCGCTGTGTAGCAGGAATTAAAATTCTCCCCTGTTTATCCAGTTCACAATCGGTAGCTCCGGACACAAAGAAACGGACCAGAGTTCTTGCATTCTTGTTTGTAAGCGGCAGGGTACTGAGTTTTTCCTGAAAGAGTTTCCATTCAGTGGCAGGGTAGATATAAAGACAGCCGTCCAGACCTTTTGTCATGACGAAGTTTTCCCCTAATTCGTCTCTGAATCTGGCAGGTATGATTAATCTTCCCTTTGTGTCAATTGAATGACTATACTCTCCCATGAACATAACTTACTTACCTCAAACGTTGGCAAAAAGAGAAAGACTCCCCTCTTTCTCCCGTATGTGGTCCACGGAGTTCCCTACACTCCATTTTCCACCACTATTTACCACTTTCTACCACTTATGCTACATTTTAACCCATCCATTCCAAAATATCAATATTATTTCTGAGATGAAATAGCAAAAAAATCATGGGATTGTGGATATTTTCCACAAAAAGAAAGGAGCAGTCGTGTTTTATCCACAAACTGCTCCTGTGATTTCAGGGTAGATCCCCCACTTTTGGGAGA
>JAKSRN010000062.1 GCA_024403585.1 Lachnospiraceae bacterium
TATCCGTAATACAGCACCTGATCCATGCTCTTTTTAAGGAAAAGGCGAAGACCAAATCTCGGAAGATCCGGGAACTCCGGATTTTTCTTTACATCCATAGTTACGGAGATCTGTCCATCTTTTTTAATGGTCCATACGGTCTGGATATCCAGGATTTTCTGGACATATACAGCTACCATGGACATATGGGTATGGAGCTGGATTCCCTCCTCCGTCTCTTTCACCTCTGTAGTGTAGGCACGGCTCTCGGCTCTGTCATACTGGGCTTCCTGCCATTTGCGACGGATATTCATATCATTATCGGTAGGTGCTCGCCAGATGTTCACCTGCATTGGGCGGTCCAGAAGATCTTCTCCGTTTCTGTTCATCTGGGTGAAGCAGCCTGTCAGTTTGCTGTAGGTATAGAGAAAGGATCCGGCTGTACCTGCTCCGTGGATGATGAGGTTTCTTGCAGTTTCCTGAATGCTGAGGTCTGCTTCTTCCTTATCTGCTGCTTCCTGGTCCACTGCTTTGCCGTCTGCTGCTTCCTTGTCTGCTGCTTCCCCGGCTGTTTCTCCCTTGTTTGTTGTTGTGATATCGGTTGTTATCTCTAAATTGCCCCTGCCTAACATCACCAGCAGCTCATCCATAACCTCTTCCTTATTCTGGAACACCGGCTCCTCATTCTGAATCGCCACCTCATCAAAACCAAGGCTATGTCCCTCTTCCCGCAGTGCATCTCCCTCTTTTAATGTATAGAAAAGACGTAAGTACACTCGTCCCTTAGCCGGGATCTCAACAGGAATCTTCATCTCTGCGCATGCATGTGGAAGGATCTCCGGAATCTCTTCTGCAGGGATCTCTCCGCTTGCCAGTTCAAGTCCGTCGCAGGTAAGTTCGTAGGAAATCTTCAGGTAATCTGCTGTTTTCCGGAAGTTCAGCTGATTTTTGAGACTCAGAATCAACATAGTCCCTTCCTCTTCCAGGCGGAAATCCACAACACGAAGAGGTCGATGGACATTTTTAAACTCATAGAGACCGGTGTGCGGTGTTCGGTCTGGGTATACCAGGCCGTCTACACAGAAGTTTCCGTCATGAGGATACTCTCCATGATCTCCGCCGTAGAGGTAATGGTCGCCTTCTTTAATAGCATGGTCACACCACTCCCAGATCAGGCCTCCGCAGACGCCCGGATATTTGTCGATCACCTGGAAGTAATCCTCATAATCGCCTGCACCATTGCCCATGGAGTGACAGTACTCGCACATGATAAATGGTTTATCCAGATGATTTTCCATATAGTCATGGATCTCAGAGATCGATGGGTACATGCGGCTATAGGTATCCAGGTTGGAATAGTCATATGTTCTCTTTCTTCCTTTATGGAAGGCACTCTCATAGTGGGTAAGACGGGTTGGGTCATACGCTTTTGTCCAGGAGAGAGCATGCTCAAAGGTACAGCCGTAGCCGCCTTCGTTGCCCATGGACCAGATGATGACACATGGACGGTTTTTGTCCCTGTAGACCAGTCTCTGCACACGGTCCAGGGTTGCTTCGTTCCAGTCAGGGTTATCGGAAATCAGTTCGTTCCAGCGTGCACAGCGGTCTTTGTCTGTGGCTTCTTTATAATAGAGAGAACAAGGGCCATGACTTTCGTAGTCCGCCTCATCGATCACAAAGAAACCGTACTGGTCGCAGAGCTGGTAGAACTGCGGGCTGTTCGGATAATGGCTGGTTCGGATGGAGTTAAAGTTAAACTGTTTGATCAGGGTCAGATCCTTCTTCATCTGCTCCAGGCTGATCACGAATCCGGTTTCAGGGTCAGAATCATGGCGGTTGGTGCCATGGAATTTGAATGGTTTGCCATTCACCATGAGAACATTTCCTTCCACATGGATCTCGCGGAAACCAATCCGATCTGTCATAGCTTCATACTCTGTCTGCAGAGTAAGTGTGTAGAGATTTGGCTGCTCGTTGTTCCAGAGAATCGGCTCCTGAATCTCCAGCTTGGTCTCTCCTGTGTATGTTGCTTCCGCAATCTTCTTTCCGTCAGGGGCTGTAAGGGTAAGCTGTACAGGAATCTCCTGATCCAGATAGTCTGTCTTAATCTGAAGGACTGCTTTGCTGAAATCCTTGTCCAGCTCTGTGGTCACAAAGTAATCCCAGATACACTGAGCCGGACGCTTCAGAAGATAGACATCACGGAAGATGCCGGACATACGGAATTTGTCCTGATCTTCCAGATATGTTCCATCGCACCATTTGAGAACCAGCACTTTCAGACTGTTCTCTCCTTCTCTGATCACATCTGTCACATCAAACTCTGAGAGTGAATGGGATACCTGGTCATAACCGATATAACTGCCATTCAGCCATACATAAAAGCAGGAATCCACACCTTCAAACTCCAGGAAAGCTTTCGGTGCCTTTTCATCTTTTTCATAGAAAAATGTCTTCTCATAGAGGGCACATGGATTCTCCTGAGGAACATAAGGCGGATCTGCCGGGATAGGATAACGGACATTGGTGTACTGGTGGTTGTCATAACCGTAGTACTGCCAGAGACCCGGTACTGTCTGCTCTTCGAATTCGATGGAAGACTCATCCTGCAGATCTTCATAGTCATAGATTGAATCAAAATAATGGAAGTTCCACTGCCCGTTCAGCAGCTGGAAACGGTCAGAATCCTCACGGTTTTCTACCAGAGGACCCATTGGCTCTGACGCCGGAATATAATAACAACGCTGAGGACAGGTATTTTCCTTCAGCATATGGGGATTTTCATAATAATGTGGGATTTTCATGTTCTTATCCTTTTTTATATTGGGGAGGTACACTGTTTTTCCTTTTTTATATTGGGGAGGTACACTGTTTTTCCTTTTTTCATATTAGGGACGTACACCTGTATGCATTTTTTACAATAACAGGGACGTACACCTGTATGCATTTTTTACAATAACAGGGGACGTACACCTGTATTCACTTTTTTGAATACTGGTGTACGCCCCCTCATATTCATACTCTATTCTGATTACTTACAGAGTTGCAATGAAGCGTTTGAATGCCTCGCGGCCTTCTTTTGTTGTTTTGTAAACGCCTGCGTCTTCCAGTACGTGTACGAAGACCTGTCCGATCTCCTCCTGCAGAATGTCGTTGACATTCTCAGCTGTGATGGCAACATTCTGTGCAGCACATTTCTCGACAATGGCTTTTGCCCATGTCTCATGTTTCTGAAGACTCTCTTCGGATGCAATATCCTTGCCCTCTACCAGGTACTGGCCAAGAAGTTCCATCTCACCTTTCAGTCTTGCCGGAAGAACTGCCAGACCCATAACCTCGATCAGGCCGATGTTCTCTTTCTTGATGTGATGGTACTCTGCGTGTGGATGATACAGACCCAGAGGACACTCATCTGTTGTGATGTTGTTTCTGAGGGCCAGATCCAACTCGTACATATCGCCTTTCTTTCTTGCGATCGGAGTAATGGTATTGTGTGGCTCGCCGTCTGTCTCTGCAAAGACATACGCTGCCTCATCTGTATAACCTCTCCATGCGCCAAGGATATGATCAGCCAGCTCGATCAGACGTTTCTCATCTTTATGACGGATTCTGATTACGGAAAGTGGCCATGCTACAATTCCAGCCTCTACATCTTCATAACCTGGGATGGTAAATGTCTCCTCGAAGTCAGCTCTTGCCATAGCGAACTCATAGTTTCCACCCTGGAAATGATCATGGGACAGGATGGATCCTCCTACGATCGGAAGATCTGCATTGGATCCCAGGAAGTAATGTGGGAACTGCTTTACAAAATCAAAGAGCTTGATAAATGCATTCTTATCGATCTTCATTGGCACATGCTCGCCGTTGAATACGATGCAGTGCTCATTGTAGTAAACGTATGGAGAATACTGGAAGCCCCATCTTCCACCGTTGATCTCGATTGGGATAATACGATGGTTCTGACGTGCAGGGTGATTCATACGTCCTGCATAGCCTTCGTTCTCGATACACAGCTGGCACTTAGGATATGCGCTCTGTTTTGCGTTTTTAGCTGCTGCAATGGCTTTTGGATCTTTCTCTGGTTTGGAAAGATTGATGGTGATATCAATGCGGCCGTATGGACTCTCTACCTGCCATTTGCGGTCTTTTTTGATTCTCTCTTTGCGGATGTAGTTTGTGTTCTGGCTGAATTCATAGAAATAATCAGTAGCCTTTACTGCATCCTCTGCGTAGATCGCACGGAACTCTTTGATCACATCACTTGGCTTTGGAGTCATAATGCCCATGAGTTTTGTGTCAAACAGATCCTTGGATGTGATGTCATCACTTTTCATAACACCCATCTCGAAGGCCATCTGCATCAGATTCTCCAGTACAGTCTCAAGAACAATCTCCTCTTCGGCGATGTCCTGCTCCTCATACTCATCCAGACCAAACAGCTCCAGATACTGGTTAATGGTATAAATCTTATCTTCCGGCTGGATGAGACCTTTAGAAAGGCCATACTCAGTCAGTTTCTGAATCTCTGCAAAAATATTCATATAGTTGAACCTCTTATGTGTCAAATTTTCTATAGTAAAGCAGATCTTCGCATTCCAATCTGCTTTATGCTCATAATCGTGTTTAGATTACTTTGATACCGTCGTGTATAAATTACTTTGATACCACCGTATTAGATAACTTTGATACCGCCGTATTTACGTACTTTCAGTACATGACAGGATCCTTCTCCGAATACACCGTCGATGGCTGCTCTGTACTCTTCAACCTTCTCATCCGGTACGAATGCCTGGATTGTTCCGGCAAATCCGCCACCGTGTACACGTACAGCGCCTGTTCCGCCCAGCACCATCTCACTTACAGCAAGACCGATGGACAGTCCCTGCTCCTGAACCTGGTGTGTAGCAAATACATTCTGCAGGTATTTGAAAGAAGAGTTTCCTGAAGCAGTGATCAGGCTTCTGAATGCCTCAAAATCATGATTCTCCAGTGCTGCTACCAGAGCCTCAACGCGATCATTCTCTGCGAAAAGATGCATTGCACGAAGAACTGCTCTGTCTCCGCACTCCTCACGAAGAACAGCGATATCTTTGTAGAACTGTGCAGGATCCACCTGACGAAGAACCTCTACTCCGTAATGAGCAGCGATCTTCTTCATCTCTACAGGAATTGCTGCATAGTCATCTGTCAGATTTGCGTGGGAGCCCTTAGTATCGGAGATACACAGACTGTGTCCAAACTCTTTAAAGTCGATGTTTACAGGTTTTACAACCGGCTTCTCAACATCCTCAAAGTCGATGTAAACCAGACCACCTACGGAACAAGCCATCTGATCCATGAGACCACATGGTTTTCCAAAGTAAACATTCTCAGCATACTGTCCTACCTGTGCCAGGAAAACAGAATCTGCTTTCATATCATTGTATAAACCTGAAAGGATGGTTCCGATCAGAATCTCAAGTGCTGCGGAGGAAGACATTCCTGAACCACTTAATACATCACTGGTGATGTATGCACGGAAACCACCGATCTGGTATCCTGCATTCTTCAGTCCGGCTGCAACGCCGCGAACCAGTGCCTGTGTGCTGCCGTACTCTTTTTTGTTGATCTCAAGATCAGCAACGTTAATTGTCAGCATTGGGTAATCGCCTGATTTGAATGTGATCACCTGATCATCTGTTGGCTCAACGATGGCAATAAAGTCAAGGTTCAGAGAAGTAGCCATTACTTTGCCCTTCTGGTGATCGGTATGGTTTCCACCAACTTCACTTCTACCCGGTGCACTGTAGATCTCTACCTCTTTTGCACCGAACAGTTCTTCAAATTTCTCGATCGCCTGGATGTAGCGTTTCTGATGATAAGGAACTAATGTCTCATCCACATAGATGTCAGCAAGTCTCTCATTCAGACTGCCGGCTGCGATCAGTTCTTTTAATTCATTTGTTAATTTTCCCATATTCTCCTCCGGATTTTCAGTTATAACATTGACCACCACAGTATAACAAATGCAGCAAACTCTACCGCAATTGCAGCTGCATGTCCAATCATAATTTTCTTATTTGCCGGTGACCAGGATGCAATGTGCACCGTACCGTTTGGGTCGATCTTGTAACAGATCTTAAACTCTTTGCCCACTTCGTACTGACCGCCCAGATCTGCAGGAACGATGATCTCTGATTTTCCTTCATTGCCATCAATCTCATACTGCATCACCACGTCTACTGCCGGTTTCTGCTTCTTGTTTTTGATCGGATGGTCAGAGACCTCCAGCACCTTTGCCATGGTGGTATTCTTGTATTCTGTTACGATCCTGTAATACTGCAGAAAACGAGAAGCAGTAAAAATCATAAACCATACAATGATCAATAAAGTTAAAATTGAAATCATACATGATTCCTCCGTCCTGTTTAATAATCCAGAATGTGATGTTCAAACGAGTTGATGATCACTGTATCCTGAAATTCTCTTTTAACCGGGATGTTCACTCCATAATTGCGATGAACATGTCCGTGTAACATGTATTTGGGCCGGTATTTTTTCAGAAGATCTTCAAAACAGCGAAATCCCCTGTGGGGTAAATCGTCCAGATCTCCCATATTTCTGACCGGTGCGTGGGTTACAAGCACATCAAAGCCCTTGTAGCGAAACAGCTGTGGCCACAATCTGCGGATCTTACCCTGCATCTCCCGCTCCGTATACATGTATGTACCATATTTTTTATAGCGATAAGAACCACCAAGTCCCAGAAAACGTACACCTTTGTATTCATAAATCTGATTATCAATACAGATGCAGCCTTCCGGGGGATTCTTTTCAAAAGAATCATCGTGGTTACCGGGAACATAGAGTAAGGGGCATCTTGCCATGGTTACAAGAAACTCCAGATATGATTTATGCAGATCTCCGCAGGCGATGATCAGATCAAAATCCTTCAGTTTTCCCGGTTTATAAAAATCATAAAAATAGGAAGACTCTTCATCTGATACTGCTAAGATCTTCATGTAGTTGTTCCCTTAAGAACCGGTTTCTTAGATGTATGAACACCACTTAAGTCAACCAGTTCCCTTGCCCTCTCATTCAATTCATCATAGGTAGGAATCTTACCTACGATATTGTCCTCCAGCCAATCCATTTTGACGATATCTTCAATCGTGATGGACTGATCCAGAGTATCCCATATGATCTTGCCTTCCTCATCAATCTCCGGGTTATAGAATGGTCTGCACTCATCGTGAATGATGGAACGGGCCAGTAATTCACCCAGATACCGGGTGCCCTTCGGGAATTTGCTGGAATAGATGATTTCCACTACTCCCGACTTCATTCCCCAGTAATAATTCAGAGATTTAGAAGTCTTTTCCTCCTCAAAGAAGTTTTCATTCAATATGGAATCTATGATCTTCTCATAGTAATTACCCCAGTTCCAATAAGCCAGGGCCATAGGTACCGGACCCTCTTCAGAGATATACTCCAGTCCTATATGGTTATCAATCCTGTCTCCGGTAATGACATCATCGCGGACAGAGATCCATTTGATTCCCTCTGCCTTCAACTTCTCCATTGCCGTATCAAAATCGCCTCCAACAGAGGACCATTCCAGATAAACTTTTGCATCCGGATTAACCAGCTGTACACCCCTTGCAAATGCATTGATCTCCGCGATTCTTCCGAAGACCGGATACTGACAGATATATCCCAGCTTGTTGTTATCACACATGGTTCCTGCCAGCGCACCTGATATGAACTTCGCTTCGTAAGTTCTTGGGAAATAGGTTCGGATCAGCTTATGGGGCATATTGACAGAACAGTTGAGGATTGATACTTCCGGATGCTGTGCCGCAGCCTTAAGACAGCCCTTCAACAGTTCTACAGCAGTCGCAAAAATGATGGTGGCACCATCGCGGATCGCCTCCTCAATGACTACCTCAGCATTTTTTGCTGTGACATTGGAATAAGCCATTGTCACGATCTTATCTGCAAATTTGTTCTGTACATGAATGCGGCCAAATTCATGCTGACCACTCCAGCCCAGGGTTTCCGGTGTCATTCTGTATAAGAAAGCGATCTTATATTTTTTTGTTCCAAGAAGAAGCGGTTTGATCTTTTTCTTCTTCTCTTCCGGTTCCAGTTTGATCTCAAGTGGCTTTTCCTCGCTCTGAAGACGAACCTCTTCCCACATCTTTAAGAGGGATTTTTTCAGTTCATCCTCTGAGAAAGAATCCAGCGACTCATATCCATATACACGGATATAGGCAAGAAATGCATCCCCGACGGTAGTCCTAAGATACTTTCCACCATTGTCTGTGTATACTTTCTTGAATGAACAAAAGGCACTGCGAAGATGACGGATCTCATCCTCATCCCACACATCATCCTTTTCTTTCCCCATCAGGGTTAAAAGTTCATCATAGGAACCTTCTTTTGAGAACTCGATGAAATTCACTTTTGTTCTCTTATAGAATTCCAGATATTCATAATAGATCTCGATTTCCGGACTTCCGTTTCTTTCCGGCAGAATTCGGATCACGTTGGCAGCCACCATTACAGCGCCGAAATATTTCAATACACTGACACGCTTGTTGCCTTCCTCCACATAAAAGCGATTCATATACTCATACACTTTTACAGGATCGCGAATCCCTTCTGTCAGATGACTTTCGCAGAGCCGCTCCCATTTTTCAGCGAATTCTGATTGCACCTCTGCTATAGGCATAAAATTTCTGGCAAAAGTACTGGTTCTGCCTCTTGTTTTCGTGCCCACGATAAACTCTGCAGGGATCTGAACCAGTCCAATGTCTGTTCCGGATAATGTTTTCTCTTCCGGAATCATATCATTCAACACAGGCAAATACGGATATTCGCCTCTTGAAACGCACTCTCTGTATTTTTTCTGTCCACGTTTGTACGCTACAGAATACTCACCTTTATCCATGCGCCGGTCCTCCTTTCATCCATACGAAGTATAGAACTATCATACTTGCCAATAGATGTCTCTGCAAGTTTATTCTTTACAGAAAATCGGAATTTCCTACAAAGTGAAAAAACCGCTCCGGTTTCCCGGAGCGGTCTTAAGATTTTTAAAACTAAATTACTCCAATAAATCAGAAGTTATAGCTTTTGCATTTTGGAGAGTTTGCTTTAACAGACTCCTCATCATACCAGATCAGGTTGTTTC
>JAKSRN010000063.1 GCA_024403585.1 Lachnospiraceae bacterium
TGTTTTACTGTTCAGTTATCAATGTTCGTTTGCTGTTGTTATCAGCGACAGCTCATTAAGATTACCATATCCATTGCTGTCTGTCAATAACTTTTCAAAAACTTTTTTCGCGTCGCAACTGCAATCCAATGCATCTCCGCGACAGCTATTTAAATATAGCACTCCTTCTACTTTCTGTCAACCAGTTTTTCATAATTATCAACGCCGGAAACAATCCCCAAAAACAATTCGGGCGGAAGTTTACTTCCGCCCGAATAACATTCATTATTATTAATAGATCCGCCAGCCGGAATGTAATTCCGACCCCTTACAGCCTCTTCACTCCTCAAAACCACTTCAACTGTATGATTTTGAAAAGATCCTCTGTAACATACAGATACTTGTTGCGGCCAAATCCTTTAAATTCACTGGCCGGAACTTCCAGATCCCCCCGGAACTTTTCAACGCCCTGGAGACTGTAAACACAGAATTCATTCTTAGAAGAAAAGATAATCTGATCACTGTTCAGTTCCACTGACTGGAAGCGGAAGTCAATCTCTTTATTCAGGATTTCCCTTCCATTTTTGTTATAAACCGAGATCACATATTCCTTCTCAGAGCCTTTATTCTGAAGGATCAGACCAATGTATTCCGAATCATGGAATGTACTGACGATATTCTGCTTTACATCGACCTTTACATCTTCCGCCGGAATCTGACCTCCTGTAAAAAGCGTGAAACCATCTTCTCTGAAAGCCACACAGGTCTTTGCATCCATATAATCCACTTCCGGAACAATCTTATCTCTGTATTCCGTCTCTGACACCAGATTATCTTTCTGGTTCTGTCCTACCGTACCGAAATTATAGAAAGCAATTCTCGATACAGGTGTACCATTATCTATATAGAGGTAATCTACCGTCAGCAGGGTTCCTGTCTCAGACAGTCCTATATCCATCGGATAACCCGGATTGGTAAATGTTGTCTTGAGTGTAGCAATCTCTGAACCTTCTTTTGTGTAACACTTGATCCAGGTATTCTGACCGTCTTCCAGGATTGCAGCCACTACACCCTGTTTTGCAATCTTGATCTTTACAATTGGCTTGTCTGCAGAAACCTCTCCAATCTTTCCCTGCTCATCGCAGATCAGAATACTGGTTCCTTTACTGTCATAGATCGCAAAGGTATTTCCGCACTTAACAACCTCAGGAGCATTCATCTCATAGGATACTGTCCACAACATATCATTGTTATGATCTACAAGCATGGCACTGTCTACACCATACTTCAGGATTTTCCCGTTTATATTTTCATATGCAGCTGAAAGAGTATCTTCATTAACAGAGGTTACCAGCTCTTTATAAGAATGGTACTTCCAGTTACGAGCAACAATTCCGGATATCATTGCCACGATCAGGACAATCAAGCCTACCAGGCCCCAGTAAATCTGTTTTCTTCCGCGGTAAACCAGATTCCAGAAAAGAGCAATTCTTCGTTCTCTTCTTCTTGCCCTCTGTAGAGGAGTAATGCCTCGTCTGACCTTGCGTTTAGGTGCTGCCGGCCGGCGTTCCTCTTTTTTCTCCTCATCCGGTTCATAGACCTCATCGTCAGAGAATTCTTCAGCGACTTTTTTCTCTTCAATCGGATCTTCCCAGGAAGCACCTGGTTTTTCTTCCGATACAGTCTTATTCTCCGAAGAATCCTTTTTCTTTCTGAATAGCTTTAAACCCGGCAAACCAATCTTTCTTTTTTTCGCAGCCTTTTCCGGAGGATTTTCCTGTGCGATCTCCTGAGGAGCTTTCTCCGAAATTTCCCATGAAACTTCCTGAGAAACTTCCTCCGAAGCTTTCTCCCCATCCGATACGGATAAGATTTCCTCGTGTCCAAGATGCAGATGATCAATCCGACTCTCAAGAGCAGATTCCAGATTGATCAGCATGTCTGTCTGATCTTCACCGGACACATGATTCAGTTTTTCTTCCTGTGGGATGTTTTCCGGTTCTTTCATTACGACACCTTACCTTATAATTGTACCCTGCCTTCCAGCGCACGCAGAAGAGTCACCTCGTCAATATATTCAAGGTCACCTCCCACCGGTACACCACTGGCTATTCTGGAAACTTTTATTCCAGTTGGTTTGATCAGCTTACTGATATACATAGCGGTAGTTTCACCTTCAAGGCTGGAATTGGTTGCAATGATCACCTCATCCACATCACCCTGAAGTCTCTGGATCAGTTCTTTCAGTTTGATATCATCCGGGCCAATACCCATCATCGGAGAGATTGCGCCATGAAGGACATGATACACACCTTCGAATTTTTCTGTCTTTTCATAAGCAGCCAGGTCACGTGAATTTTCAACCACCATGATCTGTCTGTGATCGCGGGATGAATCCGCGCAGATCGGACAGATTTCCTGGTCTGTCAGCGTGTGGCACACTTTGCAATACTGAATATTCTTTTTTGCATCCACAATCGCTGACGCAAGCTGCTCCACCCGGTCTTCTGGCATATTGATCACATGGAAAGCCAGACGCTGAGCCGATTTAGGTCCAATCCCCGGTAAACGGGAAAACTCTTCCATCAGCTTGCTGATATGCTTACTGTAATATTCCATTAAAAGCCAAAGCCTCCAAGGCCGCCCATTCCGCCGGTCAGTTTTGCCATGGTTGCAGATGTCTCCTGCTCTACTTTACGAAGTGCCTCGTTGGTTGCAGCAACGATCAGATCCTCCAGCATCTCAATATCATCAGGATCTACTACTTCCTCCTGCAGTTTTACAGAGAGTACTTCTTTCTTTCCGGATACAGTTACTTCTACAGCGCCGCCACCTGCAGCTGCTTTGAACTCTTTCTCCTCAAGAGCTTTCTGGTTCTCTTCCATCTGCTTCTGCATCTTCTGTGCCTGTTTCATCAGGTTGTTCATATTACCCATTCCCATTCCACCTGGGAAGCCACCTCTTTTTGCCATAATCTTATTCCTCCTTAAAAATCTTCATCCGGTATATCTTCTATTTCCACCGGCATATTTGTTACTTTTTCCACCAGTTCCTGCACGGGTATCTCTGCCAGAGAGCTTCCGCCGGTGTCACCGGTACAGATCACTTCCACCACAACCTCCAGTGCTGTGCTGTTTCTGATCAGGTTCTGCAGTTCTTCCAGTCGTTCCGGCTTTGTCAGCATATCACGTCCGGTTGCATCCTGCATATCCACATAAAGAATATTTTCGCCTGTCTGGGCATTGTATTTCGGAACCGACCTCTGCAGATAGCCTCTGAGCGGCTGTTCTGCCTGCATGATGATCTTATTCCACTGTTGTCTGATCTTTGCCAGATCCTCCGGAGCTGCTTTCCGCACCTCCTGTTTTTCCTTTTCCGGCTCACCGCCTGTAGCAGCTGCAACATTGGTCTGAACCGGGGAAGTGGCCTGAACCACCACACCCTTTTCCATCTTCTCTTCCAGAACGCGAAGACGGTCAAGGACAGAATCCAGATTCGCCTCCATCTGCGGTCTCGAAAGCCGGATCAGCGCGATCTCCACAAGGATTCTCTTCTGTGCAGAATTGCGAAGCTGTCCTGAGAGTTCAGAGAAAACACGGATATAACGCATCAGAGTCTCCGCATCTACCATCGTGCTCTCTTCCTGCAGACGACGAAGATTTTCCGTGGACACATCCAGTACATCTTCCAGCTGTTCTGAACTTTTTACCAGCAGAAGATTTCTCATATACCAGGTAAAGTCCCCCACAAACTGAGTCATCTCTTTACCTGCCATCACGAGGTCTTCCAGGATACGGATACTTGCTGCTGTATTCTGCGCAATGATATATCTAAGCAGCTGGCTGAAAATCTCTGTGTCCACAGTTCCGAGCACTTCCAGAACACGGTCATAGGTCAGAGTCTCCCCCAGATAGAAGGCAATGCACTGATCCAGAAGACTCAAGGCATCTCGCATAGATCCGTCTGCTGCTCTTGCCACATAGCGAAGAGCTCTTTCTTCTGTATCAACACCCTCTTTTTCAGTAAGATCTTTCAGTCTTGCCGCAATGGTTTCGATAGAAATTCTTTTAAAATCATATCTCTGGCATCTTGAAAGAATGGTAACCGGAATTTTATTGGCCTCTGTCGTGGCAAGAATAAATATAACATATTCCGGCGGTTCTTCCAGTGTTTTCAAAAGAGCATTGAAAGCACCGGTAGACAGCATATGCACCTCATCGATGATGTATACTTTATATCTTCCCTGAGTCGGACGGTAGGATACCTCCTCCCTGATCTCACGGATATTGTCTACACCATTATTGGATGCTGCATCGATCTCAATAACATTGGTAGAGACGCCAGCAGAAATAGCCCGACATGTCGGGCATGTGTTGCAAGGGCTCCCATCAATGGGAGCCTCGCAATTGACTGTCTTTGCCAAAATCTTGGCTACTGTGGTTTTTCCGGTTCCACGGGTTCCACAGAACAGATACGCATGTCCGATACGTCCGGCTTTAATCTGATTCTTTAATGTAGTTACAATATGTTCCTGTCCCTTCACATCTTCGAAGGAATCAGGTCTGAATTTACGATACAGAGCTATATAGCTCATCTAACACTGCTCCTGTCTTACGTTCCGGATCAGTCACCGAAGCTAATACCGATACGTTTAGCTGCTGTGATCTCCTGGCAGTTTGGCTTAACAGTTTTCAGCTTGCCAGCACACTCTGCGAGCGGAACTTTTTTGATCTTTCCATTGATGATAGCAACCATGTATCCGAACTCGCCGTCCATGATGAGCTGAGCTGCCTCAGATCCCAGTCTGGTGGAAAGGATACGGTCATATGGGCAAGGGCCGCCGCCACGCTGTGTGTGACCCGGTACAGTAACACGGATCTCGATACCTGTCTTTTTCAGGATATCTGCAGCGATCTTGTAGGAAATAGAAGGATATTTCTTGTTGATCTCTTCCATTGCTTTCTTCTGCTCTTTTTTGCCCATCTTTGCGATATCTTTCGGAATCGCACCCTCTGCAACAGCGATGATTGTGAATCCGCTGCCACGTTTCTTTCTATTCTCAACAGCCTCAACAACTTTGTTGATATCGTATGGGATCTCAGGAAGAAGAATGATATCAGCTCCGCCTGCAATACCTGCATACAGAGGCAGCCATCCTACTTTATGTCCCATGATCTCAACGATAAATACACGGTTGTGGGAAGATGCCGTTGTATGGATACAGTCGATCGCATCTGTTGCAATATTGATCGCACTGTAGAAACCAAATGTCATGTCTGTGCCATAGATATCATTATCGATTGTCTTTGGCATATGGATAATATTCAGTCCCTCTTCACGAAGAAGATTTGCTGTTTTCTGAGTTCCGTTTCCACCTAAGATTACCAGGCAGTCCAGTCTCAGTTTATGATAATTCTGTTTCATTGCATCAACTTTGTCAATGCCTTTCTCATCCAGATCACGGATTGTCTTGAAAGGAACGCGAGATGTACCCAGAATAGTACCACCGCGTGTAAGAATTCCTGAGAAATCCTTTGGTGTAAGAAGTTTATAGTCGCCATAGATCAGTCCTTTATAACCGTTCATGAAGCCATATACTTCCAGTTCCTGTACATTATTAGCCAAACCTTTAACAATACCTCTGATTGTTGCATTCAGTGCCTGACAATCACCACCACTGGTGAGAAAACCGACTCTTAACATATGCACACCTCCATATATTCCTTTTTTCTTTGGGAGTCCCCCCTGTCTTTGTATCAATTATAGCTTATTTCAGAATTCTCCACAAGGTTTTCGTTGACTTTTTACAAAAGACAGGGTATACTTTCTTCTAGTTCGTGCAGCCGGGGAGATAGCGGTGCCCTGAACCTGCAATCCGCTACAGCAGGGGTGATACGGATCTGAGGACTGTCCATTGTATGGCTGCCTTCTATAAGTGGCGTTGACGTCTGGGTCTCGCGCAACGGAAATTCATGAACCGTGTCAGGGCAGGAATGCAGCAGCACTAAGTGAAACCTTTCGTGTGCCGCGAGGGTGCCTGGGCCGAGTTAACTGTAGGAGTAACGCGTGTGGTGGCTTTTCGAGGTGACGTGCACGAACTATTTTTTTTGCACAACAATGCCGTGGAGCGGCTATTTTTTCATGTGCATGAGGAGGAGTGGGATACGAATATCCGCTTTCCAAATACAAGACAGCCATCGAGTTGGCACAACGTCTAAACAAAAGACTGATGATCCGAAAACCCGGAAATCATCAGTCTTTTTTATTTTTTATTCAATTCGAATCTCCTGTGGTACTATGTCTTACCATGCCTATAGAACCGTGAGCATCTCCTTCTATTTACAGTCCGTTACGCTTGCAGAATTTCTGATAGACAGTCTGGATCAGGTCATCATCATCCAGGCCTTCGTAGCTCACTTCCTCTGCATCCAGATCCTCCGAAGCAATTCTGAAGATGTGCACCGGCTCATCCTCTCCTGCATCTTCCGGAATAAGAACTACATACTCGTCACCCTTATATTCGATCACATCCAGAATCTCAAACACGATCTCTTCTCCATCCGCATCAGTTAAAACGATCATATCCTCGTCCATATCTTCCCCTCCTGAATCTGTATATTGTTACGGATTTTGTTCTGCTCTGTTACAATCATTATGGGGAATATCAGAAGGTTTGTCAACACTCCTGCTTTTTCCGTTCCCTCAGCTTCTGAAAAAATGTACTGAGCAATTCTGCACACTCATCCGCAAGAATCCCATCCACGATCTCCACCTGGTGGTTAAAAGCTTCCACCTGCAAAAGATTCAGAACAGAGCCTGCACAGCCCGCTTTTGGATTTCTTCCTCCCAGTATGATCCGGTCGATTCTTGACTGCACCAATGCACCTGCACACATCTGGCAGGGTTCCAGCGTAATATACATACTACAGCCTTCCAGTCTCCAGTCCCCCAGTTTTTTTGATGCCTTGCGGATCGCATTCAACTCTGCATGGGAGAGGGTATTCTGATCCGTATTTCTCCTGTTGTAGCCACGGGCAATGACCTTTCCGTCTTTTACGATCACGCAACCGATCGGAACCTCATCCAAAGCTGCTGCCTTTTTTGCCTGGCGCAGGGCCTCTCTCATAAAAAACTCGTGTCCCTTCCGCTCTTCTTCTCCGATAATGCCCAGCTTTTTCCGAAATGCCTCCGCCACTCCGTGATGATCATTATCGGCAGTCACATAATCAGCCTGCACTTTCACGTGTTCGTCAGCATTTTCCATGGCAATCCCCACACCGGCATAAAGGATCATATCCAGATCATTGTCGGCGTCGCCCAAAGCTGCCGTCTCTTCCGGCAGGATCCCTTCTCGCTGGCAGAGAAAACGCATACCCTGGGCTTTGCCCGCATCCTTTTGGTGAATCTCAATCCGTTCATCCATGGACGCCGTAACATACAAGGGTTCTCCGCTTGCATGCAGTTCTTCCACCAGTTGTTTTTTCACCACCGGGTCACTCACGATCAGGTCGATCGCCGAAAGCCTGTCGCTGTTCTCCCGGATGAAGGCCCGGATATCTGCAACAGGGGTCCTGGTCCGTTTTACGTAACCGATTCCTGACGAAGGGAGTCCGTACTCCCACGGATGACTGACATAATCTTCATCCCCATACGCCTTTCCCCCTGTAAATGCTTCCCAGCCGACCTTTCTGTCTCCCACCAGTTGCAGCAAAACCTCCACAGAACCGGGAGACAGTGTGACAGAATGTAGCCTTTCGCCGGTTACACAGCTGTAGATCTCTGCCCCGTTGGATGCGATTGCATAGGAGAAAGCAGGATTCTTCCGGACGCAATCAGGGATCGTATCCCAGGCTCTCCCGGTGGAAGCCACCAGAAGTACGCCCTGTTTCGCAGCATCCTCCAGTGCCTTCTGATTTTCCGGAGAGATTCCCTTCTGTCGATTCAGAAGAGTTCCATCCAGATCCATTGCGATCAGTTTTACAGCCATGCTCTGCTCTCCTCCAGTTTCTCTGTCAGTGCTTCCATATTGTCAGGACAGTACTCAATCTCTTTTGAATACCATTTTGCAATGCGGATCCTGTCTTCTAAAGTATAGGATCCACTACTGCTCCAGCTTTCCACATCCAGAAGAAGGAGCATCTGCAGCGATACAGCTGCAAAACGGATTGGCGAGAGTATATTGCTGTCAAAAACAGCTTCCATAAAGTAACGAAATACAAAATACACAAGCAGGTGTTCGTAATCTGTTTCCCTACCGCTCTGAGTAACCGTTTCCATGAAAGCCGGAAGTTTTTCAAGCAGCTGTAGTAACTGTGCTTTGAGTTTTCTCATCTGTTCCGGCCATGTATGATCCAGCGATTCCAGCTTCTCATAAAAAGAAAGCATATCCGTCAGACGCTCTGCAGCTTTCCCAGAAGGCAGATCAGCCCGGCAGTTTACACTTCCATCCCAGCCGGCAAGAAAAGCTTCCATTCCTTCCAGATCTTCTTCATCCAGGTATGGCTGCACTGTATCTGCAAAATCCACAAGGCTCGCCATACGGTCCCACAGGGAACAGCTGCGATCCTGCAGCATCCGGATTACTTTTTCCCTTGCCTCCAGAAGAAGTTCGATCCAGATATCCTCTTCCCAGACCTCCTCTGTCTCTTCCTCTCCCGTCTCTTCTGTCTCATCCGACAGTAATTCAAATTTCAACGGTTCCTTCAGAGAGAACAGAAAACGCCCTGCCTCTTCACAGCATAATCCCAGTCCAACCTCTGTGTAATCGCCAAACCAGTGATAAAATCTCGGATGTTCCCGACAGATATCACAGATATAATCCTCTCCCATGGTCAGGATCATACGACAGAGATTGTCTTCATTTAAAAAAGGACATCTCTTGTCCTCTGTCAGTCGAAAATAATTCTCATCTTCTCTTCTGACCAGATACTTTCTGAAATCCTCCTGCAGAGGTCCCTTATGCGCAGCATATCGCTCTGCACTGTACTCATCCACTTCAATTTCCCACAGAGCGCAGCAGGTATCCTTGCACTCTGAACCTATACACTGGAATTCTTTATAAAAATCAGGTCTGCATACTTTCATGGCAGTTCCTCCGAAATACTTTTTCTTCTTACAGGACTCTGGTGTCCCTGGCTTGTTCCGCACGCGAAGCGTA
>JAKSRN010000064.1 GCA_024403585.1 Lachnospiraceae bacterium
ACAGAAATGTAGAGAATGAAACGGAGAAGGTGCAGGCATTTGCAAAGGAGAGAGGTCTTGAGATCATCGGTGAGGTACCAAGAGCCAACGAGATCAATTACTGGGAAGACCAGGGCAAGACTGTGATCGAGGGCAATCCTGATTCTGAAGTCAGCAAAGTCTTCTTTGACCTGGCAAAAATGCTTCTGGAGGAGGAATAAACATGACCAATAAAAAGACTGCCTGCGAGAGCTACACAGTGGCAGAGCTTGCAGAGAGAGGCTTGAAGGATCTGCCGGCAGCATTTATCTCCGGCAAGCATCTGATCTACAGCTCTCCGGCGGCGCTGGCTTTCAACTCTCCGGGTGCGGAGGGCTTTGGTGTTAAGAGAGCGGCCCTTGCCATTCCTGGTTCTGTGATGCTGCTGGTGTCCCCTGGCTGCTGTGGAAGAAATACTTCTCTGATCAGCAGGATTCCGGGCTATGCCAATCGATTTTTCTACCTGACCATGGATGAGACGGACATTGTTACCGGCCGTCATCTGAAGAAAATCCCAAAGGCCGTGGAGGAAGTGTACAAGAGTCTGGAGACCAAGCCTTCGGTGATCATGATCTGTATCACCTGTGTGGATGCTCTCCTTGGTACGGATATGGAGCGTGTCTGCCGCAAGGCGGAGGAGAGGGTGCCGGTTCCGGTACGTCCTTCCTACATGTATGCACTGACCCGTGAGGGAAGAAAGCCTCCGATGGTGCATGTCCGTCAGTCTCTTTACTCTTTGCTGGAGCCTATGAAGAAAAAGGGTACTTCTGTGAATATCCTTGGATTTTTTGCTCCCCTTGTGAAAGATTGTGAATTGTATGAGCTTCTGGGACAGATCGGTGTGAAGAAGATCCGTGAGATCTCCACCTGTCAGTCCCTGGAAGAATTTAAATATATGGCGGAAGCCAATTTTAATCTGGTTCTGAATCCGGAGGCCCGCTTTGCGGCGGAGGACCTGCAGAAGAACCTGAAGATCCCAAGTATTGAATTACGACGTTTTTATGATGTGGATCGTATCCACAGACAGTACAGTGCCCTTGGTAAAGCACTGGGATGTGAATTTGATGACAGTGCATACTTTGAGAAGGCGAAAGAGGCAGTAAGGAACTTTAAAAAGACATATAGAAGAAAAGCTTTTGCGAACCGCACCTTTTCTGTTGGCGAATGTCTGAATGCGGATCCTTTTGAGCTGGCCTGTGCCCTGATCCGTTATGACTTTAAGGTCAGCGAGATCTTCGGTACCATTAACGCCGACAACATCTTTTTCGTGGAACTGCTATCTCAGCTGAGTCCGGAAACACGGGTTTACTCCAATCTGGAGCCGACCATGATCGCTTATGATCCTAAAACTGCAGATGTGGATATCTGCATCGGCAAGGATGCCGGTTATTACCATCCGGATAAGCCATGCCTCAACTGGAACGGAGACATTCAGCCATTCGGTTATGCGGCTGTCTGGAGATTTTTTGAGGCACTGGCCAGACTGCTGGATGGGGATCCTGTGAAGGATGAGCTGCTGAGTACGTCTGCATTCACCCTGGTTCCTGAAAACAAGCTGGAGAAGGGACCTGCCAACCATGCTTTCAGAAAATATCTGACACCGTTTGCGCCGGATCAGTCCGGTGCTGTGGGCGTTCTCTTTGAACTGGGTGGCATTCAGGTTATCTGTGATGCCGGCGGCTGTGTCGGAAATATCTGTGGATTTGATGAGCCAAGATGGTTTAAGACAAGGAGTTCCATCTTCAGTGCGGGACTTCGTGATATGGATGCCATTCTGGGACGTGATGATCAGCTGGTAGCGAAGCTGGCGTATGCGGTGAATGAGATCCAGCCTGCATTTGCAGCGGTGATCGGAACACCGGTGCCTGCAGTAATCGCGACTGACTATCATGCATTGAAGAGAATGGCGGAGAGAAAGACAAAACTTCCGATCCTTTCTGTGGAGACCAACGGAATGGATCTCTACGATGAAGGTGAGAAAAAAGCCTATCTGGAGCTGTTTGCAACATTTGCAGAAGATACAGACGAAGTGGAAAAAGGACGCTTAGGCGTGATCGGTATGACGCCTCTGAATTTCAGTGATACAAGAACAGGATCTGGTATAAAGAATATTCTTGAAGGATCCGGCGCGTGGAAGACAGTGGATACCTACGGTATGGGCTGTGGACTGGATCGCGTGAAGACCGCCGGAAAGGCAGAAAAGAACCTGGTGGTGGCACCATCCGGACTGGCTGCGGCAGAGTATCTGAAGAAACGATTCGGAACCCCGTATGAATTCGCAGATCCGAATGTCCTCTTTGATTATCTTCGTGCTTATGGCAGCCTGTATAAGCAGGATGCGAAGGCGAGATCCGGAGAAGAGACACCGGAAGGAAAGAAGATCCTTGTTGTGGCTCAGCAGGTAACCGGTGTATCTATGAGAAAACTGCTTTTTGAGGAGGGAGCCAAACAGGTTCAGGTGGGTACTTTCTTTATGAAATTACCGGAGCTTTCCGAGGAAGGGGATCTTCATTTTAACGGAGAAAGACAGTTTGCTGAAGCTGTAGCCCGGGGCGATTATGACTGGATCATTGCCGATGAGATATTGAAACCGCTGGTTCCTGATTATAAGGGATGCTGGCTGGATCTGCCGCATTTTGCAGTTTCCGGTCGAATGATAAACGATCATTACCAGCCTGTACCTGATGATCAGTAAATCTGTTACTGTTCACTCGTACCTCGTTCCAGTAACGCAAATCCTTTTCTACAGGAAACAGGATCCTATGAGGATTGACATATGCAGAAAATAACAAAACAGATCCGTGTATACGGCATTGTCCAGGGTGTAGGCTTCCGTCCGACGGTGAGTCGCCATGGCGCCACATCCGGGGTTACCGGTACGGTGTGTAACCATGGACCATTTGTGGAGATCTTCGCGCAGGGTCTGCCGGAGCAGGTGGGACTCTTTGAACAGCTGCTCTCAGAGCAGCCACCTAAGAGGGCGGCAATCCTGAAGATTGACAGCAAACCTCTGGAAGAGGCGCCTGAGTATACGGAGTTCGATATTATAGAAAGTGCGAAAACCAGTGGTGAGATCTTTATCTCCCCGGATATCGCCACCTGTGATGAGTGCAAGCAGGAGATAAGAATCCGAAGGACCGGAGATTCCGTCATCCGTTCATCAACTGTACTTGCTGTGGTCCGAGACTGACCATTCTGGATGCTCTTCCTTATGACAGAGAGCGTACCAGTATGAAGGAATTTCCTATGTGTCCGGATTGTCACGATGAATATTACAGCCCGGCAACCAGAAGATATGATGCACAGCCGGTTTGCTGCAACGACTGTGGACCGAGAGTATACATTCTTCCGGAGGGAAAAACAGAGAAACCATCCATCAGCAATGCAGAACTGGACAGACGTTCTGCAGAGGGACAGGCACTTCAGAAGGATGCTGCGTTATCTGAAGCAGAAACACCGATCATCCAGAATGCCGCAGCCATCCGCGAAGCCCGTCGGATCATTGCCGGGGGTGGAATTGCTGCCATTAAGGGAATCGGTGGCTACCATCTCTGCTGTGATGCAACGAATGAAGAAGCAGTACGCCTTCTTCGTACAAGAAAAACCCGTCCGATGAAACCGTTGGCTGTCATGATGCGGGACATGGATGCAGTGGATCGCGAGTGCATCTATACAGAAGAACAGGAGCAGATCCTGAACGGACATCAGAAACCGATCTTGCTCCTTACAAGAAAGGAAGGCGGAAAACTGGCCCCTTCCATCGCACCGGATAACCCGAAGGTGGGCGTCATGCTCCCTTACGCACCGATACAGATCCTGCTCTTTGATCCGGGTGAGGACGACGGCATCGAGATGCCGGACTGCCTGGTCATGACCAGCGGAAATGTTTCCGGCGCCCCGATCTGCAGGGATGACAGAGATGCATCGGAGGAGCTGGGCTACCTGTGTGATACCATTCTTTCTCATAACCGAAAGATCCGAATCCGCGCTGACGATACGGTGCTGGATTTTTACAGAAATAAACCATACATGATCCGCCGGTCCAGGGGCTACGCACCTCTGCCGTACCTGAGCGGTCATAAGATGAAGGGGGCAGTGCTTGCCATCGGAGGAGAATTGAAGAATACCTTCTGCATCGGTGTGAATGGTCTCTTCTATCCGTCTCCTTACGTGGGAGACCTGGAAGATCTCCGTACGGTAGTTGCCCTGAAAGAGACGATCAACCGCTTCCAGACTCTTCTGGAAGTGCAGCCGGAGAAGGTCATCTGTGACCTGCATCCGCGATACAATTCCACTTTTGTTGCAGAGGAACTGGGGCTTCCGATGGTTCAGATCCAGCACCATTACGCCCACATCCTTTCCTGCATGGCGGAGAATGATACCATTGATCCGGTCATTGGACTTTCCCTTGACGGAACCGGTTACGGTGAGGACGGAACCATCTGGGGAGGAGAGGTGCTGCTTGCAGATCCGCATGGGTACACCAGAGAGGGACATATCAAACCGTTCCTGCAGATCGGAGGAGACGCTTCTTCCAAAGAAGGATGGCGTATAGCTGTATCCATGATCTATAGTCTGACCGGACAGGATAAAGAAAAAACAGCAGAGCTGGTTGAAAAACTGGAACTCTGTGAACCGATGGCACTGAAGATGCAGCTTGTGATGGCAGATCGTAAGATCAACTCCATCACATCCACCAGTGCAGGACGACTCTTTGATGCAGTCAGCGCAATCCTGGGAATCCGCAAGGCGTCCACCTTTGAAGGCGAGGCGTCAACAGCCCTTCAGTTTGCGGCGGAGCGATGGATGAAGCAGCAGACTGGTGAATATGGAAGGAACATAGATACGGAGACTGAAAAACAGGCGTTAGCATCCGCCCCGAAAGCAGACTATCCGCTGATAACAGGTGAAGAAGAACTGGTGCTGGCAACGGATCGACTGGTAGAGGAACTACTGGAAGGACGTCTGGAAGGCACCGATTCGGGCTATCTGGCATGGCTCTTCCATCACCGCCTTGCCGAGATGCTTTTTGAAGCCTGCGTAAAGATCAGAGAGAAAACAGGAAACAGTCGTGTTGCCCTGAGCGGCGGCTGCTTCCAGAACCTGCTTCTTCTGGATCTGGTACAGACAAGACTGGAAAAGGAAGGCTTTACCGTTCTGATCCACAGCCTGATCCCGCCAAACGACGGCGGAATTGGCCTGGGACAGGCATGGTATGGAATGTTAAACATGTGATACCAGGGGATTAAGCTCATAGAACCTGATATGCTGGCATAATCAGGTTCGAATGAGGTTAAGACCCGCCAAAACATGAGGATGGAGCGATGCGTGAGCAGCGTGGGAATCCGAATGTTTTGAGTACGCTGGGAACTCTGCGTAAGCAGTGGAGGCGGACGGGGTATCACAGCTGTCTTGATAAAAGAAAAGGAGACAAGAATATGTGTGTAGGATTATCTGCAAAAGTAATTAAAGTACAGAATGGTACCGCAGTTGTGGATGCATTTGGAGCAAAACGTGAGGTTTCCGCAGATCTCTTAACAGATCTGGAGCCGGGTGATTTCGTTATGGTACACGCAGGTGTAGCCATCGCAAAGATCACAGACGACGATGACGCAGAGACAGATGCACTGATGGAGGAATTACTTGGATGAGCAACGAAAAGATGACACCGGTTGAAATCATCACCGGATATACAGGTCCGAAGCTTCGGATCATGGAAGTATGCGGAACCCATACCCACGAGATCTTTCGTCTGGGAATCCGTAGACTGCTGCCGCCACAGGTAGAACTGATCTCAGGACCTGGCTGTCCTGTATGCGTTACACCGGTTGGCTTTATCGATGAGGCAGTGATGCTGGCACTGGAGTATCATGCAACCATCTGTACCTTTGGTGATCTGGTCAGAGTACCTGGAACAAAGATGAGTCTTGCAGGCGCAAGAGCAGAGGGCGGAAAGATCCAGGTCGTATATGCGCCGATGGATGCTGTCGAGTATGCAAAAGAGCATCCGGACGAGCAGGTGGTTTTCCTGGCAGTAGGATTTGAGACCACCACACCTGCCAATGCACTGGCAGTAAAGAAAGCAAAAGAAGCAGGCATCACAAACTTCAGCCTGCTGACTGCAAATAAAACCATGCCGATGGCTTACCAGGCACTGAAGGGAAGCGCAGATGTCTTCCTTTATCCGGGCCATGTCAATGCCATCACCGGAACCGCACTCTGCGAGCACCTGGCAGAAGAAGGTGTAAGCGGTGTTGTTGCAGGCTTTACCGCAAAAGAGCTGGTAGCAGCCCTGGCAGTAGCCATCAAAAAAGGCGGCGAAGGAAAACCATTCTTTGCAAATGCCTATCCGAGAGTTGTCAAACCTGAAGGAAGTCCTGAAGCGCAGAAGCTGGTGGACGACATGATGGAAGCCTGTGACTCCGAGTGGAGAGGCTTAGGCGAGATTCCGGGATCTGGTATGAAACTGAAAGCTGCCTATGCAGACTATGATGCAAGAGTAAAATTTAACCTTCCGGAAGTAAAGGGACGCAGCAATCCGGCTTGCCGTTGTGGCGAAGTCCTGCAGGGCAAATGCAAACCATCCGACTGCAAGGTCTTTGGAAAAGGATGCACTCCGGAGCATCCGATCGGAGCATGTATGGTATCCGGCGAGGGTGCCTGCTCCGCATATTATCAGTATGGGGGAATAGAATTATGATGAACAGTAAAACAGTAACACTGGCACACGGAGCAGGAGGAAAACAGACTTCCGAGCTGATCGACCGTGTTTTCAAAGCGCATTTCGCAAATCCAAGTCTGACAGCTGATGACGCAGCAGTTCTGACTCCTCCTGTAGGAAAGATGGCTATGACCACAGACGGATTTATCGTTTCCCCATCCTTCTTTCCAGGTGGAAATATCGGAAAACTGTCCATCTGCGGTACTGTCAATGATCTGGCATGTATGGGTGCGAAACCGAAGTACCTGTCCTGTGCATTTGTCATTGAGGAAGGTTTCCCGATGGAGAAGCTGGAGGAAATCGCAGCAGCTATGGAGAAAACTGCAAAAGAAGCAGGTGTTGAGATTGTTTCCGGAGATACAAAGGTAGCAGGAAAAGGTCAGGTGGACGGTGTATTTATCACCACAACAGGCGTAGGCGAGATTCTTCCTGGCGTAGAAACATCCGGATATCTGGCAAAACCTGGTGATGCCATTATCGTTACAGGTGATGTTGGCCGCCATGGATGTACCATCCTTCTTGAGAGAGAGAATTTCGGAATCGACGCAGATGTAACTTCTGACTGCGCACCACTCTGGGGCACAGTTGAAGCTGTTCTGAATACAACAAAAGACGTTCATGTAATCCGTGACGCTACAAGAGGCGGTGTAGGAACCGTTCTCTATGAGATCGCAGGACAAAGTAACGTGGGAATCGTTCTGGATTCCGCAAAAGTTCCTGTTCAGCCACAGGTAAAAGGTGTATGCGGCATGCTTGGACTGGAGCCACTGTATCTGGCATGCGAGGGCCGTCTTGTTATCTTTGCACCAAAGGAGCAGGCAGCAGCCATCGTAGAAGCCCTCAGAAAAGAGAAATACTCAGAAAATGCTGCTATCATCGGAGAAGTAACCGACCAGCATCCGGGCAAGGTTGTCATGACTACAGAGATCGGAGCTAAAACAATCCTGCCTCAGCCGGGTGGAGAGCTGTTACCACGCATCTGCTAACACCAGGGGATTAAGCTCAGAGAATCTGATATGCTTGCATAATCAGGTTCGAATGAGGTTAAGACCCGCAAAACATGAGGATGGAGCGGTGCGTAAGCAGCGTGGGAATCCGAATGTTTTGAGTACGCCGGAAGCTGCGTAAGCAGAGAAGGCGGACGTAGGTGTTAGTATACGTAAATAGGAGAAAATAATGGAAACAAGAGTTGCAGTATTATCCATAATTGTTGAGAACGGTATTTCTACCGAAGACATTAATACCCTTCTCAGTGAAGCAGGAAAATATATCGTCGGCAGAATGGGCATTCCCTACCGCGAGAAAAACATCAACATCATCTGCGTAGCCATCGACGCCCCGCAGGATGTGATCAGTTCTCTGGCAGGAAAGATCGGCCGTCTTAAAGGCGTAACCACCAAGACTGCCTATTCCAACGTCATTACAAAAGAAAAGGATTTTTTGGATAAGGGGGTGAGTGCATGATCCGACTGGCATTCTACGGAAAGGGCGGAATCGGAAAATCCACCACCGTATCCAATCTTGCGGCTGCAATGACAGAGATGGGTCTGAAGGTTCTGCAGATCGGATGCGATCCGAAAGCGGATTCTACCATCAGCCACCATAAGGGTGAGAGAATGCAGACCATTCTGGATCTGGTACGAGAGAAAAAAGATGATTTCTCTCTGGAAGAGATGATTCTGACAGGAGAAGACGGTGTTCTCTGTGCCGAGGCAGGCGGTCCTCTGCCGGGACTTGGCTGTGCCGGACGAGGCATTATCAGCGCCCTGGAAAAAATGGAAGAAAAAGGCGCCTATGAGAACTATAAGCCGGACGTCGTTCTCTACGATGTTCTGGGTGATGTTGTCTGCGGCGGATTTACCATGCCGATGCGTGCGGGATACGCGGACAAAGTTTATATTCTGACTTCGGGTGAAAATATGTCCATCTATGCTGCCGGCAATATTGCCATGGCAGTAGATCGTTTTAAAGGACGTGGTTATGCCTCATTGGGCGGGTTCATTGTAAACAGCCGTAATACAAAGAATGAAAAAGACCGAACAGAGCAGCTGGCAGCAGATTTTGACAGCAGAATCGTCATCACTCTGCCCCACAGCGAGCTTGTTCCGGAATCGGAGGAAATGCACAAAACGGTTATGGAAGCATTTCCTGAAAGTGAGATTGCTGACTGCTACAGACAGCTGGCAAAACTGATTCTGGCAGATAACCGGGCAGAGCAAGGATAAGGGCAGGAGGAAACGTTATGCAGAATATTGAAATCCCGATCAGGGATGCGAGTTTTCCGGCCCCTTATGAGCATGCTCTGGAGTTTAATCCACCGGTCCATGAGACCTGGAATATTGTACACATCGGAATGAATGTCCCAGAGTGTCAGCAGATCTATG
>JAKSRN010000065.1 GCA_024403585.1 Lachnospiraceae bacterium
GGTCTGATCTTCGATGAGCATGGCCAGACAAACGTACCGAATGTATACGGTGCAGGCGATGTATCCGGAAAGAACCCAATCTGGCCGGTTGCAGTAAAAGAAGGTATGATCGCCGCTTACAATATGAGCGGTATCAAGCGTTCCATGGATGACTTCTTTGCCTCCAAGTCCACCATGAATTTCCTGGGACTGGCAAGTATGTCTCTCGGTAAAGCCAACCGCTACGATGATACGTATACAGAGGAAATCTTCAAGGATGAAGAAAAAGGCATTTACAAAAAGATCGTCCATAAGGACGGCGTGATCACCGGTGCGATTCTGCAGGGCGACCTGTCCTACAGTGGTGTGCTGACTCAGCTGATCCGCAGAAAGATTGATGTTACAAAGGTGAAAAAACCTCTGTTCAAGATCGACTATTCTGATTTCTTCCGTGAGAAGGAGAACTTTGAGTTCTACTATGAGAAAGAGGAAGAGCGTCCTTAAGATATTTCATGGCGTCTCTTTTGCCGGGGACGCCCCTTAAAAAACTGAATACAGGAGCGTATATATATGGAAAGATTACAGAGAATGCCCCTTCCGGTCATTCCAACTATTCTGGCACTGCTGACACTCAGCAACGTATACGGCGGCATGGGCTATACAGGCGTTCGTCATATCAGTATGATCGCAGGTACGATCGTTCTGCTGCTTTACATCGTAAAGATCATCAAGTACCCGAAAACCTTTCTGCATGAGTATAAGCAGACTGTTCCATGCAGTCTGACTGCTGCAATCTTCATGGTAGCGATGATTCTTGGAAGCTATTACTACGCTTACAACCAGACCCTCGGACTGATCATCTGGGGTGCTGCGGTGATCATGGATGCGATCCATATCGTGATTTTCTTCACCCGCAATGCACTGCTGAACAGAAATATCATCACTACTGTTCCAAGCTGGTTCGTAACCGCCAACGGTATCATGGTCAGCTGCGTTGTAGGTTCAGGATTCGGATTCAACCACATCCTGAAATACATCGTATATTACGGCATTGTGATCTACCTCATCCTGATCCCGATCATGATCGTCCGCCTGCTGACCAAACCGATTCCGGATGCGGTATACCACACTATGCCAATTGTTCTGGCTCCTTGCAGTCTCTGCTTTGTGTCCTATCTGAACGTCATCGAGAACCCGAAACAGGGAATGGTTTTCTTCCTTTATTTCTGTGTACTGGCATCTCTTCTGTTCATCATCGTGAAGCTGCCGAAATTCTTCCGCTATTCCTTCGTACCTGGATTTGCGGGACTGACCTTCCCGATGGCCATCGGTATTGTTGCAACCAATAAGATGGCCGGATACATGACCAACGTAGTTGGCAACGAAAGCCTTGCAAACCTGTGTACACAGCTTGCCGGCATTCAGATCCTGCTTACCAGCATGCTGGTAATGTATGTTCTCCTGAACTTCATTATTATGGCAATGAAGCTGGAAAGAAAATAAACACAAAACTGCCAAACAAATCTTCTTACTATAATCTATTTATCTGGGAAACGGCTGATCGGTTTTACCGGTTCGGCCGTTTTCTCATGTCTGCAAATCCGTTACACAGTCAGCATTTTTTATATAAGGTTAAAATCCTTTGGACTTGCCTGTTGAATAAGAAAAGGAGCCATCCTGCCAGTATCAGCAAAACAGCCCCTAATCGAAGTAACATTATGAAATTGAGAATTTTCTATATTATCCTTTTACAGAACCGGCAGTAACACCCTTGATGATGTATTTGCTGAGGAAGATGTACACGATCATTACAGGCAGGATCGCCAGAAGGATAAACATGTAAACCTTACCCATATCAAACTTAGAGTAGTCAGCGCTTCGCAGCTGTGCGATCATGATCGGCACGGTCTTATACTCTGCTTTTGTAAGAATCAGAGATGGAACGAAGTAGTTGTTCCAGGATGCTACGAAAGAGAAGATCATCTGAACAGCCAGCGCCGGTTTGATCATTGGAAGAACGATCTTGTTAAAAGTACTGAACTCACCACTTCCATCCATTCTTGCAGCCTCTACAACTTCCAGCGGAAGAGTACTCTCCATATACTGTTTCATATAGAAGAATACAACCGGAGCTGCAACGGAAGGAATGATCAGGGGCAGATAGTTGTTTGTCAGATGGTACTTGTTTACCAGCTGTACAAAACCTACTGCAGAAACCTGAGTCGGAATAACCATGATTGCAAGAATAAAGGTGAAGCATGCTTTTTTAAATCTGAAGTTATAAGCATGGATACCATATGCAGTCAGAGCTGAGAAGTAGGTTGTCAGTAATGCTGAAATTGTTGCAATGATGAAAGAGTTCAGCATACCTCTTGGGATATCGATGGATGCATCTGTCCAGGCATTTTTCAGGTTAGAGATGAAATGGGTACTTGGAACCACTGTAAATCCAGCCTGCAGTTCTCCGTTGGAACGTGTTGAGTTGATGATCAGCAGGTAGAAGGAGAAAAGACAAAGAACAGTGATAAATGCAAGGAAGATATACACCAGAATTCTTGAGATCAAAAGACTGGCTTTGGCTCTGTTGCTTTCCGCATCGTTTTTATTCATATTCTGTTTCCTCCTTTCAATCTTCTGAAGTCAGGCTGCGGTATACGAAGATACTGATAATACCTGTGATAATGAAGATGTATACAGAAATCGCACCGGACATACCGAAGTTTTTACTTGTGCCCAGGTAGTTGTTCAGATACATGATCAGAGTTGTTGAGGTACGGTTCGGCATTCCGTTTCCTTTTGTGAGGATCTGAGGAACATCGAACATCTGGAGACCACCGATCATAGCAGTCATAACTGTGTAAACCAGGATTGGTTTTAACAGTGGCAGAGTAACACGGAAGAATGTCTGTGTAGAGGTTGCACCATCGATATTGGCAGCCTCAAACATATTCTGGTCAATTCCCATGATACCAGCCATAAGAAGGATAGTTGTATTACCAAACCACATCAGGAAGTTCATGATACAGATCATACTTCTGACTGTGATTGTGTATGCGAAGAAATCGATTGGCTTATCTGCAACGCCCATAGCGATCAGGATCTGGTTCACCGGTCCTACGTTAGAGAACAGGGTGAAGAACAGCATGGAAAATGCTGACGCCATGATCAGGTTCGGCATGTAGATGACAGTTTTAAAGAATCTCTGGCCTTTGATTTTAAGACGATAACTGGTAAAGAATACAGCCAGAAGAAGTGCAACCAGAACCTGTGGAACAGCTCCCAGGATCCAGAGAAGCAGGGTATTACCGGTATATTTTAAGATATCGATGGTACCCTCTGAAGAAGGAGTAAAGAGTTTGACATAGTTCTGTACTCCGATGAATTTTGGTCCAACCTGAGTTAAACCTTCACGGTAGTTTTCAAAGAAACTGTTATAGATTGTAAGTACCTGCGGAATAAAGTGACATACGAAGTAAATCAGAAAGAATGGAAGAATAAATATGACTCCCCATTTGGCGTAGCTGACACCTTTTGATTTTTTTGCAGGCTCTTTTTTCATGAGAAGCCCCCCTTTTGTAAAGCAAACACTAGTAGTAATCCGGGTTTTTGGTATAAAAAGGGAGCAGGGAAAACCCTGCCCCCTCTGAGTCAATGATTTTAATCAGTTTGAAAGACTATTCTGATTATGGAGTAACGATTGTTGGGTATTTCTCGTTAACCAGTTTGTAGAAGTTCTTCATAGCTGTGTCTTTATCAACAGAGCCTCTCCAGTACTCCTGAAGTGCATTCTGAAGACCCTCGTTCAGAATCTGATCATAGATTGTCTGGTTCTCAAATTTGATGTTTCCGGACATCTCAGCGAATACTGCTGTATCGTTCTGTCCGCCAAGGAACTCGTTGCCGTACTCTGGATCTGCAGCGTATTTCTCGTTAACAGCTTTGTTGTTTGTGAACTGAGCCTCGTTCTCGATCAGTTTTGCACAAACTTCTTCGTCGTTGATGAATGTGTTCATAACGTCTGCCAGCATTGTTGGGTTGTCTGTTCCTGCAGGTCCAAGGAGCCATGTACCACCCCAGAAGTGAGCTGCTGGTCCCTCACAGATTGCCCAGTCACCGGAGCATCCTTTGTCAGGATCCTGTGCATTGCCCATGCAGAAATTGAAGTACCAAGCTGGTCCAAAGAAGCACATTGTTTTTCCATCAGCGAACATCTGAGCGTTTTTCTCATCATCCCAAACACCAGCTGTCAGAGTGTACTCGTTTTTAACGAACTCGTCTGTCTGATCGATCCATGCCTGAATCTGAGCATCGATCTGAAGTTTGTTGTCAGCGTCTACCCATGGAGATGTTACGTTGTTAGAGAATGGACGATATGTCTCTGCAAAGGATGCTGTCATGTAGTAGCCTTTGTCTTTAGCCTCTTTAGCAACTGCCTCGAATTTAGACCAGTCAGAAAGTTTCTCCTGAACCTCTGCAGGATCATCTGTTCCAAGAACATCTTTAGCGATGGAACGACGATAGATCAGAGCTGAAGGACAGCACTGGAAGGATACACCTTTAGCGATGCCGTTCTCATCAGAAGCTGCCTGTACTGTGTACTCGTAGCAGTTAGAGAAATCATCAACACCGATATCACCAACAGGTCCTGTTACATCAGAGTTTACATATTTCAGAATGTAATCAGCCTCTGCCAGGAACATATCAACTTTGTCATCAGCAGCAGCGTCTGCCTGTGCAAGAAGTGCATTGTCCAGAGCTTCCTGATACTGTCCACCATCAGATGGAACGATTGTCCACTTAACCTCGATGCCTTCTGGAACTTCGTAGTATTTCTCGAAGAATCCTTTGAACTCCTCGTTCCAAGCATAGATATTAAATACTTTACCTTCGTCAGAAGCTGCTTCCTCTGCAGGAGCTTCTTCTTCTGTTGCCTCTTCAGCTGCCTCAGATTTTGCCTCAGCTGCTGGAGCTTCCTCTTTTTTAGCGCCACAAGCTGTCATGGACATTACCATAGTAGCTGCTAACAGAGATGCAATCACTCTTTTCTTCATATTGATGTCCTCCATTTTCCTTTTTTGTTTAACTGCTATGCAGTAAAACTGTCTTAAATAAGTTACTCTTCTGCTGTAAGATCCTTAACGGTTGCACCTTCTAAGATCTTACCGGATACCATAATCTGTTCAGGAAGTGTTGTTTTTGGTTCCTCAATAGCCCTGATCAGATGTTCTGCGGAAAGTGTTCCCAATGTGGTGGTATCCTGCCAGCAGGTTGTCAGATGTGGACTCAGCATCTGAGAAAGATGTATTCCATCATATCCCACTACCGATATATCTTCCGGTATGCGAAGTCCCTTTTCTCTGATTACATCCAGTCCCCCGATCCCGCTGAAATCATCCGAGAAGAAGATGCAGGTCGGCGGATCAGGAAGCTCTAAGAGTCTTTCTGTTGCCGCTGCACATGCAACCGCATCATGGTACCGACCTTCCTGGATATACTCATCAGGAACATCGATGCCTAATTCCTTGCAGGTTCTGTAAAAACTGGTAACACGGTTATTTGTTACATTGGTCAGTTCGCCGCGAATCAGTCCAATCTTTCTGTGACCTTTCGCGTATACGAATCGTACCAGATCACTCATACCGGCTACGTTGTTGGAGATGATTGCTGTGTGATTGTTATAGATATGATCAATCGTCACAATCGGGATCTGGCTTGCTGCCAGCTCCAGCACTTCCGGATCTGAGAAATCCACGCTGGCGATCAGGACTCCGTCCAGACCTCTGTACTGACAATGCTGTAAGTAAGTTGTCTGTCTGGTTCCCACATACCGATTAATGAATGTGATCGAATACCCTCTCTTCTCAGCTTCCACCTTAAAACTCTGGAGGATCGCGGAGAAGTAATCATGTGTCAATCCACTGTGCTGTTCATCTACAAACAGAACACCGATATTATAGGTACGATTTGTTTTTAAAGCTCTTGCCGCTGCATTGGAAAGATAACCCATCTCATCCGCCATCTTACAGATGCGCCGTCTGGTATCTTCACCAATGTCCTTCCTGCCGCTGAGTGCTTTACTGACGGTGGCTACAGATACATTGCAGCGAAGAGCGATGTCTTTCATTGAAACCATCTGTCTTAACCCCCCTGATTTGTAACACTTAATCGTATTCGTTAATTAAGTTTTACATCACTTCCAACAAAAAAGCAAGCGAAAACGTTTACTTTTATGGCATTTTATTACACTTTGTTAGAATTCACCAATTTCAGCTACGAAAAAATGGTGGATTTTTCGTGAACACTTAGCATTTTTTCGTTGTTGCCTGTAAATTTTTCATATTTTCCTTGCTTTTTCAGAACATATTTGATATGTTCGAAAGAGAATATCGAAATCGTTTAAGGTTTGATTTTCCAACTATATAGATCGGATTGTTTCTTTTTTAAGATTGTTACCTGATTTATTAAGTATTTTCGAAAATGCTGCCCCGGTTTAAGCAGCACGAAAGGAGCGTTTATATATGAAGTTTGGTTATTTTGATGACCCGAAAAGGGAATATGTGATCAATTCCCCTCGCACTCCATTACCATGGATCAATTATTTAGGAAGTGATGACTTCTTTACTCTGATCTCTGCAACTGGCGGCGGCTATTCTTTCTATAGAGATGCAAGACTTCGCCGACTTACCAGATATCGTTATAACAACAACCCTCTGGATCAGGAAGGTTTCCGTCTCTATATTAAAGATGCAGACACTGTATGGAACCCAGGCTGGCTTCCGGTAAAGACAGAGCTGGACAGCTACAGCTGCCGTCATGGAATGGGATATTCCAAGATCAATGCATCTAAAAACCAGGTGGAAGCTCTTCAGACCCTTTTCGTTCCAAGAGGAGAGAATGCGCTGATCAACCATCTGACTCTGACAAACCATTCTGATCAGAAGAAAGAACTGGATGTCTTCAGTTATATCGAGTGGTGCCTATGGGATGCCAACGATGATTCCACCAACTTCCAGCGTAACTACTCCATCGGTGAAGTGGAAGTAGAGGGAAGTGAAATCTACCATAAGACAGAGTACCGCGAGCGCCGTGATCATTATGCTGTCTTCTGGTGCAACCGCGAAATTGCAGGTTTTGATACCAGCCGCGAAGCATTCTGTGGACCTTACAGCGGCGTATCCATGCCGGATGCAGTTGCGAATGGTGCCTGCACAAACTCTGTAGCACACGGCTGGCAGCCAATCGGTGCACATCAGATCCACGTAACTCTGGAACCGGGTGCTTCTTATACTATTATGTTCGGTCTTGGATATATCGAGAACGCAAGAGAAGAGAAATACATTGCACCTGGCATTATCAATAAAGAAAAAGCCAAAGCACTCATCAGCCGTTTTTCAACAGACGAGCAGATGGAAGCAGCTATGGATGCCCTGTGTGCATACTGGAATGAGCTTCTCTCCCACCTGCAGGTAGACAGTGCTGATGAGAAGATGAACCGCATGGTCAATATCTGGAACCAGTATCAGTGTATGGTAACATTTAACATGAGCCGTAGTGCCAGCTACTATGAGAGCGGTATGGGCCGTGGAATGGGATTCCGTGACAGCTGTCAGGATCTTCTTGGATTTGTTCATATCATTCCTGAGCGTGCAAGAGAGCGTATCCTGGATATTGCAGCTACTCAGTTTGAGGACGGAAGTGCTTACCACCAGTACCAGCCACTGACCAAGCGCGGCAACCTGGCTGTAGGAAGCGGCTTCAACGATGATCCGCTGTGGCTGATCGCCGGTGTAGATGCTTACCTTCGTGAGACAGGCGACTACACAATCCTGGATGAGATCGTACCATTCGATAACAACGAAGAGCTGGCACAGCCACTGCTTGAGCACCTGCGCCGCAGCTTCAACTATACAGCAACCCACTTAGGACCACACAAACTGCCTCTGATCGGCCGTGCCGACTGGAATGACTGTCTGAACCTGAACTGCTTCTCAGATCAGCCGGGCGAAAGTTTCCAGACCTTCGGACCAAGTGAAGGACCGGTTGCAGAAAGTGTATTCATCGCAGGTATGTTCTGCAAATACGGACCTGCATGGAGCCAGATTCTTCGCAAGAAAGGACTTGAAGAAGAAGCAGCTACAGCAGATACACTTGTTTCCCAGATGGAAGCAACTGTACTGGATGCAGGCTGGGACGGTGAGTGGTTCAAACGTGCGTATGACGCATTCAGCCAGCCAATCGGAAGCAAAGACTGTGAGGAAGGCCAGATCTTCATCGAGCCACAGGGTATGTGCGTAATGGCCGGAATCGGTAAAGAAACCGGTGAAGCTGCAAAAGCAATGGAAAGTGTTGCAAAACGTCTGGATACCAAGTACGGTGTTATGCTGCAGCAGCCAGCTTACCAGACCTATTATCTCAATCTCGGTGAGATCAGCAGTTATCCACCTGGATACAAAGAGAATGCCGGTATCTTCTGCCACAACAATCCATGGATCACTGTTGCTGAGACAGTTCTCGGACACGGCGACCGTGCATTCGAGCTCTATAAGAAAATCTGCCCGGCTTATCTGGAGGAGATCAGTGAGATCCACAGAACCGAGCCATATGTATATTCACAGATGATCGCCGGCAAAGACGCTCCTACCCATGGAGAAGCAAAGAACAGCTGGCTGACAGGAACCGCCGCATGGACTTTCCTCAGTATCTCCCAGGCAATCCTCGGAATCGTTCCTACTCTGGATGGACTGCAGGTAAATCCTTGTCTTCCATCTGACATGAAGGGCTTCAGCGCAACCCGTCTTTACAGAGGCGCTGTATACAACATCACTGTAGACCACAATGCAGGAAACCAGTATGGAATCACTTCCTTCCGTGTAAACGGCGAGGCAATTGAGGGTACTGTAATCCCTGTATTCCCGGCAGGCAGTGAGGTAAAAGTAGAAATCGTTATGGGATGATCCTTCCCTGACTATAATGAAGCATGAAGAAGGACCGGTGTGCTGACAAAAGGCAGTACACCGGTCCGTTTCTGTTATTCCTTGATAAATTCAGAGGGATTTCCTCTCCT
>JAKSRN010000066.1 GCA_024403585.1 Lachnospiraceae bacterium
TTCAAAAAATAAACACAAATCAGTCGTATACTTATAGAGTCAACTTCTTGACGGAACAAAGAAATGATGCTATATTTTTAAATGCTGAAAAAATATTTAAATATAGTTGCTATATATGAGGAGGAAAACCAATGTCAGGACATTCAAAGTTTGCGAATATCAAACATAAAAAAGAGAAAAACGACGCTAAAAAGGGTAAAATCTTTACCATTATCGGTCGTGAGATCGTAATCGCTGTTAAAGAGGGTGGTCCTGATCCTAACAATAACAGCAAACTTCGTGATGTAATCGCTAAAGCTAAAGCAAACAACATGCCTAACGATACAATTGATCGTGGTATCAAAAAAGCTGCAGGTGATTCAAACGCTGATAACTATGAGAGAATCACATATGAAGGATACGGACCTAACGGTATCGCTATTATTGTTGAGACTCTTACAGATAATAAAAACAGAACAGCTGCTGATGTAAGAAGTGCCTTCACAAAAGGACAGGGTAATGTAGGAACACCTGGATGTGTATCCTTTATGTTCGATAAAAAAGGCCAGATCATCGTTGACAAAGAAGAGTGCGAGATGGAAGCCGATGATCTTATGATGATCGCTCTGGATGCAGGTGCTGAGGATTTCGCTGAGGAAGATGATTACTTTGAGATCATCACTGATCCGGATGAGTTTTCTACAGTACGTGAGGCTCTTGAGAAAGAGGGAATCGCAATGGCTGAGGCAGATGTTACAATGATCCCACAGACATATGTAGCTCTTACTGATGAGACAGCTATGAAGAACCTTCAGAGAACTCTGGATCTTCTTGACGAGTCTGATGATGTACAGAACGTTTACACCAACCTGGATGAATAATTGAATCAAGAGGGGGACAGCACTTTTCATAAGAGAAGTACTGTCCTTTTTAATATAAATCATATTTGTATAAACGGTTTTTCTATGCTATAATAGGCAATTGTAAAAGTATCTTTTTATGTCATTTGTCCCGGATTGGGGACTCGGTTGGGGAGCCGGACATAATAATAGCAGGTAAAAAGGGGTTTTACTTAATATGGCTGTATGGCAGGCAATTGTGCTGGGACTGATCCAGGGAGTGATCGGTTTTCTGCCCGTCAGCAGTTCAGGTCATCTGAATCTGGTGAGCAGTTTCCTGAATATTCAGGACAGCGTTTCATATACGGTACTCGTTTTTTTACACCTGGGAATGCTCCTGGGCGTATTTTATGCGTTTAAACAAGACATATCACGCGTCTTTGTAGGCTTTTTCGGTATCTTTCGTCAGCTTCTTGGCAATGTTGTAGAATGGCAGAAGGGCTGGAAAAATCCTGAAGATGTACATTATAAAAAGAATATTAATTCCAATTATGCTAGATTTTCTGTTCTGATCTCTGTATCGCTGTCAATTACATTGGTCACTGCAATGATCGTAAGAATCCTTTGTTCATCCATCTCATCGAATCTGTTAATGAATGGAGTGGGATTCTTGTTTACGGCTTTGCTTCTTCTGGTTTGTTCTTTCACACCCAAATCTATGAAAGGTCCGAAAGATGCGAAGGTTAGTGATGCGATCGTGATCGGTCTGTTTCAGGGGCTGGCTGCATTTCCGGGAGTATCTCTCCTGGGGATGACAATTGCTGCCGGTTTTTTATGCGGTCTGACCAGAAAATTTAATCTGAAATATGCATATATCATGACGATCCCGGTTGTACTGGGAGGGACTTTATTTGAAATCGGTGCGCTTCTTGCGGGTGGCGAACCTTTTCCGATAGTTCCATGTCTGATCAGTATTCTGGTTGCTTCTGTTATCGGAATCCTTCTGATCAGAAAAGTCATTAATATTATAACCATCAATACCTGCAGGATCTTTGCAGGCTACAGTATTCTGATCGGCATGATCTGTATTATGCTGTATCTGCTGTAAGATGGACGATAAGGAGAGATTATAGAATGGCACATAAAGGAACATCTTCTTCTGTAAGAAATGCTTCCAAAAAACCAACTCAGAAAAACAAACCTAAAACAACCAAAAAGGCCGCTGCCAATGCAACAGCAGCAAAGAAGAAAAAATCTTCAGCTTCTTCCGGCACTACCAGAAGGAAAAGCTCTTCTTTGACAAAGACGGCCTCTAAACCAAGAACAGCTTCCAGAACAACTACAGCTTCCAGAAGAAAGACACCTGCAAAACCTGTCAGGGAACCCATGAATCCCAAGGTAAAATCAGATATCTTTCTTACAGGATGCCTCCTGTTTACAGTACTCCTGTTATTAAGTAATTTTGGAATCTGTGGAAAAGTGGGTGAATTATTTGCTTCCTTTTTCTTTGGCCTGTTTGGAGCAATGGAATTTATTTTTCCGGTTCTGTTTTTTGTTTTTACTCTATTTTGCGTTGCCAATAAAAGTTCTAACAGAAAAACAGAGATGATTGTTTGCTTTTTCCTCTGCTTTGTATTTATCTGTTCTTTTGTACAGATGATCACAAACGGATATCAGCCAACAGCAAAAATCCTGGATTTTTACTCTGCCAGTTCTTTTGATCGAAGTGGTGGAGGCTTATTTGGTGGTATTGTTGTATTTGGTGTCGGTAAGGCATTTGGCAAAGTCGGCTGTTATATTGTTTCCTTGTTTGGCATTATTATCACTTTGTGTCTGGCAACTCAGCGACCGCTTGTCAGTGAAGCAGCTTTAAAAGGTATGCTTGCTAAGCAAAAAATTTCAAAGATGCGTGACAGATCTCTTCGAAAGAAGAATATGCTGGATGAATTCGATGATGAAGGCGATGAGGATGTGGAAGACTATACAGATAGCTACGATGAAGAAGAGGAAGAAGAGATTCGTCCGATCCGTCGTTCCGGTATAAAGGGTCCATCCTTTAAAAAAACTGAAAGAAAGGCCAAAGCCAGAAATCAGAGGAAACCTAAACCTGCATCCAATAATGTAATGGAGCTGGAAGGATCCAGGGTTACAATCGGAGAACAGCAGAGTATTAACGATAACATGTTCTTCGATACAGACTTTATGAAACCTGTGAAACCTTCTTTTGATACTTCCTATATAAATCCGATTGAAGGACAATTGGAAAAAAGACTGGAAGAGATCAATATTTCTTCCAATATTGATCCGGTATTCAATACCGTGGATCCTGAAATCTTTGTGGATCCTGATCCTGTATTCAATGCCGGGGTTTCCGGTAAGAATAATATAGAAGAAGAGCCTTTCCCGGAATCCATCGATTCTGTTATGACTATTAATGCAAGTGAAGGTGCAGGATCCCTTGAAAAAGTTCAGGTGGAAGATACTTACAATCCATATGATCAGTTAATTGATGTTCCTTCTGAAGAAAACAGTGGTAAACAAAAGAAGAAAAAGACACGTTCTGATGCAGCAGAGCTGGCTATGGATGTGGAACAGATCACGGAAGCGATTGAAGAGAAGGCACAGATTGTGGAAGAGATTCCTTATCAGCTGCCGCCTCTGACACTTTTGAAAAAAGGTCTTGGTATCCCTAGAGGGGATTCTACCAAATACCTGAAAGAAACAGCAGCAACGCTGGAACAGGTGCTCCGTGATTTTGGTGTCAATGTTCAGGTGACCGATGTCAGCTGCGGACCATCCGTAACCAGATATGAGCTGAAGCCGGAACAGGGTGTCAAGGTCAGCAGGATTGTAAATCTGGCAGATGACATCAAACTGAATCTGGCAGCATCTAATATTCGAATTGAAGCTCCGATTCCAGGCAAAGCAGCTGTAGGAATCGAGGTTCCAAATAAAACTGTAGCTCCTGTATTTTTAAGAGATCTTCTTGAAAGTACGGAATTTGCAAGCCATCCTTCCAAGATCGCTTTTGCGGTTGGTAAGGATATTGCAGGTAAAACCGTTGTAACCGATATCGCAAGAATGCCGCATCTTCTGATCGCTGGTGCTACCGGTTCCGGAAAATCTGTTTGCATTAATACTCTGATCATGAGTATACTATATAAAGCCTCACCTGATGAAGTGAAGCTTTTGATGATCGACCCGAAAGTGGTTGAGCTTTCTGTATACAACGGAATTCCGCATCTGGCTATTCCGGTTGTAACAGATCCTAAAAAGGCGGCCGGAGCACTTAACTGGGCTGTTGCTGAAATGTCTGACCGCTATAATAAATTTGCTGAATACGGCGTTCGAGATGTGGCTGGCTATAATTCCAAAGTAGATGGTCTTGTGGATATACCGGAAGAACAGAAACCGAAGAAGATGCCACAGATCGTTATCGTTGTAGATGAGCTTGCAGATCTGATGATGGTAGCGCCTGGTGAAGTGGAGGATGCAATCTGCCGACTGGCTCAGCTGGCCCGTGCTGCAGGTATCCACCTGATCATTGCTACACAGCGACCTTCTGTTAATGTCGTTACAGGTCTGATCAAAGCAAATATGCCATCCCGAATCGCACTCTCTGTTGCATCCGGTGTGGATTCAAGAACCATTCTTGATATGAATGGAGCCGAGAAGCTTCTTGGCCATGGTGATATGCTGTTTTATCCTCAGGGATATACAAAACCTGCCCGTGTACAGGGAGGTTTCGTATCAGATGACGAAATATCTGAAGTGGTTCGTTATCTTACTGAATCTCATGGAGAGGTACAGTATGATGCTTCTATTGAAGCAAAGATCAACAGTTCTTCCGGTGTCGGCTCTTCTTCTAAAGGAAGCGGATCGGATCAGGATGATCTGTTTATTGACGCTGCTAAGGTTATCATTGATAAAGATAAGGCATCCATCGGAATGCTGCAGCGCCAGTTTAAAATAGGCTTTAACCGTGCTGCAAGGATCATGGATCAGTTATGCGATGCCGGTGTTGTCGGGGCTGAAGAGGGGACAAAGCCTCGTAAGGTACTAATGTCAAAAGAACAGTTTGAAAATTATTTGGAGGACGGCCGATTATGAAAAAATGTTCGAATTGCGGAGCTTCACTGCCGGATGATGAGTTATTCTGTCCGCGCTGTGGGGAGGAAGTTCAGCTGGTTCCTATTTTTGAGACTGTTGAGTCCAGTATAAAGGAACAACAGAGGATTCTCGAAGAGAAAGAACGTGAAAAACAGGCTATATTGGCTATGGAAGAAGAAGAGCGGGAAAACAAGAAGAAAAAACGTAATACTGTAATGATCTCGGTAGGTGTTGTTGCGTTTGTTCTGATCGCATTGATCGGAGGTTCATTCCTTCTTCGTACTTCTCGTAAGAGTGCATTCAACAGTAAGTATACGAAGGCTGTAGAAGCCTATAATGCTGCTGATTATGATTCCTCACTGGAGCTTATCACTCTTGCTCTTGAAAAAGATCCTGGAAATCTGGAAGGAAAAATCCTGATGGCAGATATCTATGCTGCACAGGGAAAAACGGATGTGTCTTCTGCACTTTATCTGGAAGTAATCGATGAGAATCCTGATAGTGAATCTGCTTACAGAAAACTGATCGGTATGTATGAAGTTCTCGGTCAGGGAAAAAACATTCATTCACTTCTCAACAATTGTACATCACAGGAAATCCTTGATAAATTTGCTGATTACATTGTTGAAGCACCATCATTATCCGTTAATGCAGGAACCTATGATGTGATCAAAGAGCTTGAACTGGCAAGTCCTGCCGGAAATCAGATCCGATATACATTAGATGGATCAGAACCATCTCTTCTTAGTTTATTGTATAATGATAAAATTGTGCTGAATGGTGGTAAAACCAAGGTACGAGCTGCTTGTTTCAATAATAAGGGAATTCCAAGTGAGATCATTGAGGCTGAATATGAGATCAAAGTTGAATCTGTAGATTCTCCGGTTATCTTCCCACGCGGAACAAGCTTTACTTACAACGATGGTAAAACACATAAATTTACGATCATTGTACCAAGAGGTATGAAAGCATTGTATGCATATGACTCCATGCCAACAGCAGAGAGTCCTGTTTACAAAGAACCTGTTGATATGCTGGAAGGCAATCATTCCTTCTATGCAATTCTGATCAACAAAAAAACCGGCGGAGTAAGCTCTCCAACTTCTATTACTTATTCTTATGGAGAAACAAATGTTCAGGACAATATCAGTATCGTACAGGATGCAGACGGTAACCTGAATGCTTCTTACTCAGACGGTTCTGATTATACTCCACCGGCACAGGAGTATTATGAGCCATCTTATGATGACACACCATCTGATAATGGTGGCGGCGGTGGTGGCTGGACACCTGATCCGGGCCCTGCTCCTAACCCACCTGGTGGCGGTGGTGGCGGCGGAAACGTCACACCTGATCCTGGTCCTAACCCACCTGGCGGCGGTGGTGGCGGAGAAGTCACACCTGATCCAGGCGATGGAGGCGGCGGTGGCGGAGAAGTCACACCTGATCCAGGCGACGGAGGCGGCGGTGGCGGAGAAGTCACACCTGATCCAGGTGATGGAGGCGGTGGCGGAGAAGTCACACCTGACCCAGGCGATGGAGGCGGTGGCGGAGAAGTAACTCCTGATCCGGAACCGGTTGCTGAAATGAATGAAGCATAAAAATATTGAATGAATATGCAGAATATACAGCGAAATCCATTATGGATTTCGCTGTATTGTTTTTTTACTCAAACATTTTTGGGAATTTTACAGAAAACTATTGGAAAAATGAGTACATTTGTGTAAAATAGTAAAAAGCATGTCTGCGTCCTGAACGCTATATGCTAATGTGTGTACAGAGTAAATCATTAATAATTAAGGAGGAGGACACATGTACAAGATTTTACATGCCGACAAACTGGCTGCAAACATCTACCGTATGGTTATTGATGCACCACGTGTAGCAAAACATTGCCTGCCAGGACAGTTTATCATTGTTAAAATTGATGAGGAGGGCGAGCGTATCCCTCTTACAATCTGTGACTATGACAGAGAGAAAGGAACAATCACAATTGTCTTCCAGCCAATCGGAGCATCTACTCAGCAGTTCGCTAAACTGCAGACAGGTGATTCCTTCATGGATTTCGTAGGACCTCTTGGAAAACCATCTGAGTTCTGTGAGGAGGATATCGAGTCCCTGAAACAGAAAAAGATCCTGTTCGTTGCCGGTGGTGTTGGAACAGCTCCAGTTTATCCACAGGTTAAATGGCTGAAAGAGCAGGGCGTTGTTGCTGATGCTATTATCGGTGCTAAAAATAAAGATCTCGTTATTCTTGAGAAAGAGTTCGAAGAAGTATGTAACCTCTATGTTACAACTGATGACGGATCCTATAAGAGAAAAGGTATGGTTACACAGTGTATCCAGGATCTTGTTGATGAAGGCAAAAAATATGATGTTTGTGTAGCAATCGGACCAATGATCATGATGAAATTCGTTTGTAAACTGACAAAAGAGCTGGGAATCCCAACAATCGTCAGCATGAACCCAATCATGGTAGACGGAACCGGTATGTGCGGTGCTTGCCGTCTTACAGTAGGCGACGAAGTTAAATTTGCATGTGTAGACGGACCAGAGTTCGATGGACATCTTGTTGATTTCGATCAGGCTATGAAGAGACAGCAGATGTATAAAACAGAGGAAGGCCGCGCACTTCTGAAACTTCAGGAAGGCGATACTCATCACGGCGGATGCGGCAATTGCGGAGGTGACAAATAATGGCAGTTGATGTATTAAAAAGAATCCCTGTAAGAGAGCAGGATCCAAAAGTTCGTGCAACTAATTTTGAAGAGGTATGTTACGGATACAATCAGGAAGAGGCTATGAATGAGGCTTCCCGTTGTATCGGTTGTAAACAGGATAAAGCTAAATGTATCACAGGCTGTCCTGTAAATATCAATATCCCTGGCTTCATTGCTGAGGTAAAAGAGGGTAACTTCGAGGCAGCATTTAAAGTAATCGGTGAGTCTTCCGCACTTCCAGCAATCTGTGGCCGTGTATGTCCACAGGAGTCCCAGTGTGAGGGCAAATGTATCCGTGGTCTTAAAGGCGAGCCTGTTTCCATCGGTAAACTGGAGCGTTTCGTAGCTGACTGGGCAAAAGAGAATGGTATCAAACCAGTTCCTGCAGACAGCATGAACGGAAAGAAAGTAGCTGTAATCGGATCCGGCCCTGCTGGACTTACATGCGCAGGCGATCTGGCTAAACTTGGCTATGATGTAACAATCTTCGAGGCTCTGCATAAAGCAGGTGGCGTTCTTTCTTACGGAATTCCTGAGTTCCGTCTTCCAAAAGATGCTGTAGTAGCTAAAGAGATTGAGAACGTTAAATCTCTCGGCGTAAAAATTGAGACAAACGTTATTATCGGAAAATCCGTTACAATCGACGAGCTCCTTGAGGATGAGGGATTCGAAGCTGTATTCATCGGTTCCGGTGCAGGTCTTCCAATGTTCATGAACATTCCTGGCGAGAACGCTAACGGCGTATTCTCTGCTAACGAGTACCTGACAAGAAACAACCTGATGAAAGCTTTCCGTGATGACTATGCAACACCAATCGCACGCGGCAAAAAAGTTGCTGTAGTAGGTGGTGGAAACGTAGCTATGGATGCTGCAAGAACAGCACTTCGTCTTGGCGCAGAGGTTCATGTAATCTATCGTCGTTCTGAGGAAGAGCTTCCTGCACGTAAGGAAGAAGTACATCATGCTAAAGAAGAGGGAATCATCTTTGATCTCCTCACAAACCCAACAGAGATCCTCGTTGATGAGAATGGCTGGGTTAAAGGCATTAAGTGCATCAAGATGGAGCTTGGCGAGCCAGATGCTTCCGGAAGAAGACGTCCAGTTGCAGTTGAGGGGTCTGACTTTGAGATCGAGGTTGACACAGTAATCATGTCCCTTGGAACATCTCCAAACCCACTGATTTCCTCTACAACAATCGGTCTTGATACAAACAAGAGAAAATGTATCGTTGCTAACGAGGACAATGGACAGACATCCAAGACTGCAGTATTCGCAGGAGGAGATGCTGTTACAGGTGCTGCTACAGTTATCCTGGCTATGGGTGCTGGAAAAGCTGCTGCTAAAGGTATCCATGAGTTCCTGAGCAACAAATAATCAGATTC
>JAKSRN010000067.1 GCA_024403585.1 Lachnospiraceae bacterium
TGACCCCTTCCTATGTCTTTACGACCTTGAGGAAGGGGAATGCTTGCCGTGTTCAGAATGATGGTTGTTCCATCGCCAGCTGTGGGGAATACCGTGTATGAAACGCATACCTCCTGTTCCTCCCCTTTGCGATGGTGCTCATTCCAGGTCGTTCTCGATCAGGTTAACAGAAACAAGTGTGGAAACACCTTTCTCCTGCATGGTGATACCATACAGACGATCGGCAGTAGCCATAGTTCCACGTCTATGGGTAATGATAATGAACTGGGTATTCTTTGTCAACTTATGGAGATAGCCTGCAAAACGGTCTACATTGGACTCATCCAGAGCCGCCTCAATCTCATCCAGCAGACAGAATGGTGACGGTTTCAGATTCTGGATCGCGAATAAAAGCGCGATCGCAGTCAGGGACTTCTCTCCACCGGAAAGCTGCATCATATTCTGCAGTTTCTTTCCAGGCGGCTGCGAGATGATCCTGATTCCTGCATCCAGAATGTCCACATCCTCCATCAGCTCCAGGGTTCCCCTTCCGCCTCCGAAAAGGATCTTGAAGGTCTTATCGAATTCTACCCGGATCTGTTCAAATTTCTCCTCAAACTGCCGGCGCATACTGGTCTCCAGCTCTGCAATGATATTCTTCAGTGTATCGGTTGCAGTAACCAGATCGTTGTACTGGTTGGACAGGAACTCATGACGCTCCTTCACCTCTTTGTACTCTTCGATGGCATTGATATTGACATTGCCCAGCTGTTTCATCTCATTCTTCAGATCACTGATGGCACGTTTCAGGGCCGGGAAGTCACGCTCTTCTGACAGTTCTCTTCCCTCCACCTGATCCGGTGTGATCTCATATTCATTCCAGAGATAGCTGATCAGTGTCTCTCGTCTCTCCTCCAGCTTCTCCAGCTGGGTATTCAGACGGAAACACTCCTTATCCATCCTGTTCTTATAGTCAGAAAGCTCATCCCGTTTTCCGAAGAAACTCTTGTGGATCTTGTTTTTCTCTTCACGGTCCGCAATAGCAGTCTGGATCTGACCATCCAGTTCTGTGGCCTTCTCTTTCTCTTCCTCAATCTGAACTCCGATGGCAGCGATCCTGTCTTCCTTGTCCTGCACATCAGAACTCTGATTGGAAAGACTGTCTCTGATCTCCTGCTCTTCCTTGTCCAGACGACGGATCTCATCATTGACCTCATCAACGGAGGATTTCAGGAAGGCTGTCTGCTGTTCCAGAGAAGCATATAAAAGGCGAGCCTGCTCCTGCGCTTCCAGAGCCTCCTGCTCTTTCCCTCGTTCTGTGTTCAGAGCTTCCTCTGCCCTCTCTACCGTCTGCTCATAAGCAGTCTCCTGAAGAGAAGAATTCTTCAGTTCCTCTGTGATCTGCTCTCTGTTCTCTGTGATCTCTTTGATCTGATTCTCAATCTCTCTCTGCTCTGCCTGCAGTTCTTCATAGTCATTACGAAGGTTTCCTGCCTTCTCTCTGGCAGAGTCATAATTGATCTTTGCTGTATTCTGGTCCAGATACAGGTGCTGCAATTCGTCGTTGAGACGTGCCATAGCCTTTCTTAACCCGGCACGGTTATCACGAACCTGATCCAGGGTCTCCTGGGCTTCCTGCATCTGACGTTTCAGAGAACGGACCTGTTTTTCCAAATCCTCAATCTCACGTTTTCTTCCCAGAAGGTTGCTGTTGTTACGGAAGGATCCACCGGTCATGGAACCACCCGGACTTAAGAGCTCACCCTCCAGGGTAACCATTCTGACAGAATGATTGTATTTCCGGCCGATCGCAATCGCATGATCAATGGTATCAACCACCACGGTCTTGCCAAGAAGGCGTTTCACAAGATTACGATAGATCGGTGCACAGTTTACCAGTGTATCTGCTGCACCTGCCACACCCTGTTCTGAAAGGATATTCTTCTGGATGGAAGAATTATCCGGCTTCATGGAAGTCAGCGGCAGGAAAGTGGCACGTCCAAAATGCCCTCTCTTCAGAAACTCGATCAGGTATTTTGCTGTGCTTTCATTATCGGTAACGATATTCTGCATGGCACCGCCAAGAGCGGTCTCCACTGCAGTTTCATAATTCTTCTGTGTCTGGATCAGATCTGCCACAACACCGTGGATTCCCGGGTTACGGTCCTTCTGCTCCATGACTTTCTTAATACTGTTTCCATATCCGTCATAGCGCTCTGCCATATTGCGCAGGGACTCCAGACGGGAGGAATTTCTATGGAAAGCAGTCTGAGCACTCTCCAGCTTCTGATTGGCATCCTCAATGATCCTTGCACAATCATCCAGCTGTGTCTGGATCTCACTCATCTGCTGTTTCTTTTCTCTTACCTTGAGAGACAGTTCATTGAATGCAGACTTCTGCTGCTCCAGACCATCCAGCTGGGAACGCTCTTCCGTCTTCAGGTTCATTACACGGGAAAGAAGCTCCGACTTACGAATGCTGATCTGTTCCAGCATGGTATCGTAACGCTGCATCTTCCCTTTAATAGAAGAACGGGAGTTCAGAAGATCGATCATACCGCTTCTGGCCTGACTGATCTCTTCATTCAGTGTCTGGATCCTGCTCTGGATTGTTTCCACTTCCTGCTCTTTTGTGCGTTTTTCATCAACCGCACTGTCAAAACTGTCCAGGATCTTACGGCCTTCCTCCAGTCGTTCATCGCGGACCTTTTCTCTTCGGGTCTTCTCAGTATCGATGGCTTCCAGACGTTCATTGTAATGGATCGCTGTCTGCTCAATGGTGTGGATCTGCTCTTGCAGGATTGCTGCCTGCCCTTCCAGCTGCTGCTTCTGAAGAAGACTCGCCGAAGCATTCTGACGGAGATTCTGGATCTCTGTATCCAGACTTTCAATCTCATTCTCCAGGCGCTGGTACTCCGCTTTCGTTTCTTCAAGAGCCTGACTTACCTCTGCAAGCTCTTCCTCTGCTGCAGCTTTCTTTCCTGCAACCTCAGCCTTCTCATTTTCGATCTTCTGAGAATCCATGCAGAAAAGATCCAGATCCAGTTCTTTCAGTTCATCCCTCTTTTTCAGATAGACCCTGGCTTTTTCAGCCTGTCTCTCCAGAGGACCCACCTGTCTGGATAATTCAGACAGAATGTCTGTAACACGGACCAGATTGGACTGCTCCTCATCCAGCTTTTTGATGGTAGCTGCTTTTCTTCTTTTAAATTTTACGATTCCGGCAGCCTCATCAAAGAGTTCTCTCCTGTCTTCCGGCTTGCCGCTTAAGATCTTCTCAATCTGACCCTGTCCGATGATGGAATAGCCTTCCTTACCGATACCTGTATCGTAAAAGAGCTCATTGATATCCTTCAGACGGCAGTTCTTGCCATTCATCAGATACTCACTCTCTCCGGAACGGTAAAGGCGGCGGGTAACAGTCACTTCATCGTAGTCAATGTTCAGCTGATGATCCGAGTTATCCAGGGTAATGGCTACAGAAGCAAATCCCAGTGGTTTTCTGGTCTCTGTGCCCGAAAAGATCACATCCTGCATGTTGCCGCCACGGAGCTGTTTCGCACTCTGCTCACCCAGAACCCAGCGGACCGCATCACCTACGTTGCTCTTTCCACTTCCGTTCGGGCCTACGATACCGGTGATTCCATCATGGAATTCAAAGGTAATCTTATTTGCAAAGGATTTAAATCCCTGCATTTCAATACTTTTTAAATACATATACTGTTACTTCTCACTGCTTCGCTTTATTTACAGGAAATCAATGCCTGATAAGCAGCCTGCTGTTCCGCTGCCTTCTTGGTACGGCCTTTTCCCTGACCAATCATAGTACCGTTGAGTCTGACCTCCGCAATGAAGCATTTGTCATGGTCAGGTCCCTGCTCATCCACAATGACATATTCCAGAACAGAGCCGGAGGTCTGCTGGATCTTCTCCTGCAGAATGGTCTTGCTGTCGTGAAACAGCTGCTTGTTCTCTACATCATTCAGAATAAACTTCAGTATAAAAGCTCTGGCAGGTTCCAGCCCGCCATCCTTGTAGATGGCTCCGATGGTTGCTTCCACTGCATCCGATACAATGGAATCCCTTTTTCTGCCGCCGGTCTGCTCCTCTCCTTTGCCAAGAAGGAGATAGCTGCCCAGATCCAGTTCCCTGGCATCATAGGCAAGAGTAGGCTCGCATACAAGGCTGGCCCTCATCTTACTGAGCTGTCCCTCTGTCATATCCGGATAACGGTCATACAAAAACTCACTGGAGACCATCTCCAGCACAGCATCCCCCAGAAACTCCAGACGCTCGTTGCATTCCAGACGATTCATGTGATGCTCATTGGTGTAAGAGCTGTGACGCATGGCTCTGTGCAGCCAGTTGAAGTCCTTAAAGCGGTAACCCAGTCGGCCTTCCAGCTCTTTCAACATCTTTTTCTCATTATCATTCATCTTATTTCTCCGTTTGGAGGTCTGTTCTTCCTGTGACTTGGGTGAAATGCGCGCGTTTTTCCTGATTTTGAGCGCACTTCACCCAAAGCACAGAATCCTCCGTTTGCTATCATACAGGAAACATGGCAAGATTTCAACAAAAACAGGAGGAAGCATGTTGCAGGTGTTTGGCAGGTAATTCCTCGGCACGTTGCCATCGCGTAAACAGAAACAGGAGGAAGCAGTCTGTAACTGTTTCCTCCTGTTTCTCTATGGATCTGCGAAACTTTATCTCACCCGAATCCCCTCTCACCCGGATATCCGGATTCAACGGTGGCTTATTTCGCTTACTCTTCTGTTTTCTCTTTCTTTTTTGTGCTCAGGTTTGCACTGATCATACCTGGAAGATCCTGCTCTGTGAACTTCACACACTGCAGGATTGAATTTTTGATTTCTCTTGCATCAGAGCTCCCGTGGCTCTTAATAACCAGGCCGCGCAGACCAAGAAGCGGAGCTCCGCCGTACTCAGATGCATCGAAGCTCTTCATAGTCTTCTTCAGGGCAGGCTTGATCAGAAGTGCACCGATCTTGCTGCGAAGAGTAGACATGAGACCCTGTTTGATCTTTTTCACCAGAGTGCCTGCCAGACCCTCATACAGTTTCAGGATTACATTACCTGTGAATGCCTCTGTAACAATGATATCAGCCTTTCCTGCAGGGATATCTCTTGCCTCCACGTTTCCGATGAAGTTGATGCCCTCTGTCTGTTTCAGCAGCTGGAAGGTCTCCTTGGAAAGGGCATTACCCTTCTCCTCCTCAGCACCGATGTTTACAAGGCCTACGGTCGGATTCTTGATACCGATGACATGTTTCATATAGATCGTTCCCATAATGGCAAACTGCACCAGATGAGAAGATCTTGCATCTACATTGGCACCACAGTCGATCAGCAGGGAGAATCCCTTCTCAGTAGGGATAAGCGGAGCAAGAGGAGCTCTCTCAACACCCGGTACCTTACGAACGATTACCTGTCCTCCGACCAGAACTGCACCTGTACTTCCACAGGAAACAAATGCATCTGCTTTTCCCTCACGAACCATCTTCAGGCCCTTCACAAGAGAAGAATCCTTCTTGGTCTGGATCGCTTTTGCAGGCGGCTCGCCTGTCTCGATGATCTCAGAAGCATCTACGATCTCCAGACGGTCCTTCGGATAAGTATATTTCTCCAGTTCTTTTTTCAGAACGGCTTCCTGACCGGTCAGATATACAAAAATCCTGTCATTCGCTTCCAGAGCTTCAACAGCACCCTTCACCGGCTCTACAGGAGCATAATCGCCACCCATAGCATCCAGAACAACTTTAATCATGTCACTCATTTCTTTTTACCCTTTCTAAAATACAGAACCGGTCTGAAAGCAAACCGATTCTGTATAACATGCTCTTATTCAATTCACAGCTTCGTCCGGTATCTTTATTCTGCAGGAGTTTCCTCTGCAGGTGCCTCTTCTGCCGGTGCTTCCGCAGGAGCTTCCTCTGCAGGCTGTTCCGGTGCAGGCTGCTCTGGAGCCGGCTCACCCTCAGGCTGTGGCTGGGAAACAACCATTCCGTTCTCATCAACCACTTCACCGTTTGGTCCTGTTGTATTTCTCTGCAGATATCCCTCAGGACTGAAGTAGTAAGTATGCTCACCTACTGTTACAATACCACAGAGTGGATGTCCTTCCTCATTAACATAGTACATGTTGTTGTCGATCAGGAACCAGGTATCTCTCGGATAAGAACCATCGATCATCATGTAGCGGATCTGACCGTTCTCATCTGCCTGCCAGGTTCCGATATCCCATACGATGATCTCCTGAGTCTCGCTGGTGCTTCTGTTGATCTTACCGTTTACTTCATTGGTAACAACAACATAATAGAACTTGTGGCTAGGTCCGGAAGTATCAACGGTACAATGGGAATCTGTTGCTCCCGGGATCGGGGTTCCACCACCGTTGGAGTTTACATTGTTGGCATACCACTGGTAGCTGATCTTTCCTGAAGATACACTTGCCTCAACAGAAATATCATATACAGATCCCATTGTGATCTGATACAGCTTATCAAAAGAAGCATGGATCTCTGGTTTCTCCACAGACTCATCCACCTGGGTATCCGGTTTCTCAATTTTTTCTTTTTCCTTATCCTTGTCCTCTGTTACCTCTGCTGTTTTTCCGAAAATCTTGTGGGTAGTCTCAGCAATACCGGATTTCACATCCTGGAAAGAACAACCGGTCAGCATTACTGCAGAACAGATACAGGTTGCAAGAAGAAGGCCAATACGTTTCATCTTCATATAAATATCACCTCTAATTTATCTTATTCATATTCCATCACGAATGACGATAGTTTGTGGTATTATAACACAAAAAAAGAGTTGCCGCAAGGCAACTCTTTCTTTGTTTCAATTCACTAATAATTAGTCAGCAATCTCAAGAACCTGTTTTTTGTTGTAAGTTCCACAAGCTTTGCAAACTCTGTGTGGCATCATAAGCTCGCCGCATTTGCTGCATTTTACAAGATTTGGAGCGGACATTTTCCAGTTAGCTCTTCTTTTATCTCTTCTAGCTTTTGATGATTTATTTTTTGGACAGATGGACATCTTTATACCTCCTTAAATTTACTGAATATATCCTGTATTGCAGCCATTCTAGGGTCCTTTGGCTCCTGATCACAATTACATGTTGTATTGTTCAGGTTTGCACCACAGTGGCTGCAGATTCCTTTACAGTCCTCTTTACACAGCACCCGAATAGGCCAATTGACCAGAATCTCATTATAGAGCAGAATCTCCGGATCCAGCTGTTCTCCGACGAAAAAGCACTTTTCCTCAAGAACCTCTTCCAGCTCCTCCTCCGAAAGCTTCATATCAGCGGTACGCTCCAGCTCCAATGGCATAGAGTATCGAACCAGCTGCAGACATCTTCCGCACGGGATCTCAAAGGTAAGTTCTGTAGTACCGGTGATGCCGACTTCTTTATTCCCCAGATTGACGATTCTCAGCTGCAGAGGTTGCTTCTCCACCACTTTAAATCTTCCCATCCGGAAGTTAATCTCATTCAGCTCCGGTTCAACGGAACACTCTAATGTTTTTCCATCTTCTAACAACAGTTTTGCAAGATTCAGCAACATAATAGTTCTCCAATCACACTCCTACAAGTATAGCGAGCAGGTAAATGTTTGTCAAGTAATAAATGTTTACAAATAGAAAAAAAATATGGGCCACATCACAAGAATATGATGTGGCCCGAATCATTCAACTAGATCAATACCTGACCTGCATTCTGATCACAGATGATGCATCTGCGACTGAAAAGGATGCATTATTTTGCCAGAGCAACAGTCTCACGGCAGATAGCAAGCTCCTCGTTTGTAGGGATAACACAAACAGCAACTTTAGAATCATCAGTAGAGATCTTCACATTGTCACCGCGAAGTTTGTTCTTCTCAGCGTCAAGAGTGATTCCAAGGTATGTAAGGTTCTCAAGAATAGCCTCACGTACGTTTGCAGCGTTCTCGCCGATACCAGCTGTGAATGCGATTGCATCAACGCCGTTCAGAGCAGCTACGTAAGCACCAACTGTTTTAACTACATTGTAGCAGAATACATCAAGAGCGATCTGAGCTTTCTTGTTGCCTGCTGCAGCAGCCTCATCCAGATCACGGAAGTCGCTGGAAAGTCCGCCGGAAAGTCCGAATACACCGGATTTTTTGTTCATAACGTTCATTGTCTCAGCAAGAGTCATGCCACGTTTGTTGGCAACGAACTCGATGATTGCTGGGTCGATGTCACCACAACGTGTTCCCATTACCAGACCAGCCAGTGGAGTAAGACCCATGGATGTATCTACACATTTGCCGTTGTTTACAGCAGAGATGGAAGCACCGTTTCCAAGGTGGCAAACGATGATCTTGGAGTTGTTGATATCCATTCCAAGGAAGGCTGCGATCTCTTTGGATACGAAGCTGTGGGATGTTCCGTGGAAGCCGTATCTTCTTACTTTATCTTCCTCATAGTACTCGTATGGAAGACCATACATATAAGCTTTCTCAGGCATTGTCTGATGGAAAGCTGTATCGAATACTGCAACGTTTGGAAGACCTGGCATCAGCTCTGTAGAAACGTTGATACCGATCAGGTTTGCAGGGTTATGCAGAGGTGCAAGATCTGTACACTCCTGGATAGCTGCGATAACTTCGTCATTGATCAGAACGGAGCTAGCGAATTTCTCTCCACCATGTACTACACGATGTCCAACTGCCTCAATCTCTTTCAGGGAAGCAACAGCGCCTGTTTTCTCGTTTGTCAGAGCATCCAGAACCATCTGAATAGCCTCTTTATGTGTTGGCATTGGAGCCTCTGTGATCTCTTTGTCAAGACCAGCTTTCTGGTATACAAGTCTTCCGTCGATTCCGATACGCTCGCAAAGACCCTTTGCCAGTACTGCCTCAGAATCAGAGTCGATCAGCTGATATTTCAGAGATGAGCTTCCGCAGTTGATTACTAAAACTTTCATCGAATAAATTCCTCCAAAT
>JAKSRN010000068.1 GCA_024403585.1 Lachnospiraceae bacterium
CTGCTTGACAAAATATTACAGAGATGTTACAGTAAAAAATGCACTATTATGGAAAGATATGCCCGCTTGCCAATGTCCTTTCTGATAAGAAAAAGACCTGATCCAGGCGGCAGTATCCTAATAAATATTATTTTATACAAGGGGTGAAACGTCAATGGAGAAAAACAGAATACGTCCGATTCAAACCGGAAGAAGTATGCGAATGAGTTACCAGAGACAGAAAGAAGTTCTGGAGATGCCCAACCTCATTGAGGTACAGAAAGACTCCTACGAGTGGTTCCTCAGAGAGGGACTGAAGGAAGTTTTTGCTGATATCTCTCCAATCGAGGATTACAGTGGCAAACTGAGCTTAGAGTTCGTGGACTTTACTCTGTGTGAAGACGATGTTAAATATTCCATCGAAGAATGCAAACAGCGTGATGCTACTTTTGCAGCACCGCTGAAAGTGAAAGTTAGACTTTATAATAAAGAAAAAGACGAGATCAGCGAGCATGAGATCTTTATGGGAGATCTCCCACTGATGACCGCTACAGGTACCTTCGTAATCAATGGTGCAGAGCGAGTTATCGTATCTCAGCTGGTTCGTTCACCTGGCATTTACTATGCGATCGCTCATGATAAAGTGGGCAAAACTCTCTATTCCTGTACTGTAATCCCGAACCGTGGAGCATGGCTGGAGTATGAGACAGATTCCAACGATGTCTTCTATGTTCGTGTAGACAGAACAAGAAAAGTACCGATCACAGTACTTCTCCGTGCACTGGGACTTGGAAGCAATTCTGAGATCATTGAGATGTTCGGCGAGGAGCCTAAGATCCTGGCAAGCTTTTCAAAAGACGTTTCCACCAATTATCAGGAAGGTCTTCTGGAGCTTTACAAAAAGATCCGTCCGGGCGAGCCTCTGGCAGTTGACAGTGCAGAGAGCCTGATCAATGCTATGTTCTTCGACGCACGTCGTTATGATCTGGCAAAAGTTGGCCGTTATAAATTCAATAAGAAATTATCCTTCCGCAACCGTCTGCGCGGACAGGTGCTGGCTGAGGATGCAGTGAGCCCTGTAACAGGAGAGATCATCGCAGAGGCTGGAACAGTTCTTTCAAGAGAGCTCGCAGAAGAGATCCAGTATGCAGCAGTTCCATATGTAATGATCCGTATTGAGGATCAGGACAGACCTGCAAAAGTTCTTTCCAATATGATGGTAGACATCACAAAATGGATGGATGTAGATCCTGCAGAGGTTGGAGTAACTGAGGAAGTTTACTATCCTGCACTGGAGAAGATCCTTGAGGAGTACACAGATCTGGAGGAGCAGAAAGAAGCAGTTCGTGCTCATATCACAGACCTGATTCCAAAACATATCACAAAAGAGGATATCTTCGCTTCTGTAAACTACAACATGCATCTGGAGTATGGTATCGGTACCAACGATGATATCGACCATCTGGGCAACCGTCGTATCCGTGCGGTAGGCGAGCTGCTTCAGAACCAGTACAGAATCGGTCTTTCCCGTCTGGAGAGAGTGGTTCGTGAGAGAATGACAACACAGGACATGGATACTATTTCTCCACAGTCCCTGATCAATATCAAACCGGTAACTGCAGCAGTGAAAGAGTTCTTCGGATCTTCCCAGCTGTCTCAGTTCATGGATCAGAACAACCCACTTGGTGAGCTGACTCATAAGAGACGTCTCTCCGCACTGGGACCTGGTGGTCTGTCAAGAGACCGTGCCGGATTCGAGGTTCGAGATGTACACTATTCTCACTATGGAAGAATGTGTCCAATCGAGACTCCTGAGGGACCAAACATCGGTCTGATCAACTCTCTGGCATCCTATGCACGTATCAATAACTACGGATTTGTTGAGGCACCTTACAGAAAGATCGACAAGACAGATCCTAAGAATCCTCGAGTTACAGACGAAGTTGTTTACATGACAGCTGACGAGGAAGATAACTACCATGTAGCACAGGCGAATGAGCCTCTGGATGAGAACGGATACTTCATCAGAAAGAACGTTTCCGGTCGTTATCGTGAGGAGACTCAGGAGTACGAGCGTCACATGTTTGATTACATGGACGTATCTCCTAAGATGGTATTCTCTGTAGCTACAGCACTGATCCCATTCCTTCAGAACGACGATGCGAACCGTGCTCTGATGGGATCCAACATGCAGCGTCAGGCCGTTCCGCTTCTCTTTACTGAGGCTCCTGTAGTAGGAACCGGTATGGAAGCTAAGGCAGCTGTTGACTCAGGTGTATGCGTTGTTGCTAAGAAATCCGGAACCATCACTTATGCTACATCCAAAGAGATCCGCATGACCAATGATGACGGAACAAAAGATGTTTACAACCTGACTAAATTTATGCGAAGCAACCAGAGCAACTGCTACAACCAGCGTCCGATCGTAGTGAAAGGAACACATGTTGAGGCAGGTTCCGTAATCGCTGACGGACCATCTACATCCAAAGGTGAGCTGGCTCTTGGTAAGAACCCACTGATCGGATTCATGACCTGGGAAGGTTATAACTACGAGGATGCGGTTCTCTTAAGCGAGCGTCTTGTACAGGATGATATCTATACATCCATCCATATTGAGGAGTACGAGGCAGAGGCACGTGATACAAAACTGGGACCGGAGGAGATCACAAAAGATGTTCCTGGTGTCGGTGATGATGCACTGAAAGATCTGGATGAGCGTGGTATCATCCGTATCGGTGCTGAGGTTCGTGCCGGAGATATTCTTGTTGGTAAAGTAACTCCAAAAGGAGAGACAGAGCTGACAGCAGAGGAGAGACTGCTTCGCGCGATCTTCGGTGAGAAGGCACGTGAGGTTCGTGATACATCCCTGAAAGTACCACACGGTGAGTATGGTATTGTTGTAGATGCTAAAGTATTTACACGTGAGAACGGTGATGAGCTGTCTCCGGGTGTAAACCAGGCAGTTCGTATCTACATTGCACAGAAGAGAAAGATCTCTGTAGGAGATAAGATGGCTGGTCGTCACGGAAACAAGGGTGTAGTTTCCCGCGTTCTTCCTGTTGAGGATATGCCATTCCTGCCAAACGGACGTCCACTGGATATCGTACTGAACCCTCTGGGTGTACCTTCACGTATGAATATCGGACAGGTCCTTGAGATCCACCTTTCTCTGGCAGCTAAAGCCCTTGGCTTTAATATTGCAACACCGGTATTCGATGGTGCAAACGAGCTGGATATCCAGGATACTCTGGAACTGGCTAATGACTATGTAAATATGTCCTGGGAAGACTTCTCTGACAAATACAGAGATGACCTTCTTCCTGAGGTTTATGATTATCTGGATGAGAACAAAGCACACAGAGATCTGTGGAAAGGTGTTCCGATCTCCAGAGACGGTAAAGTTCAGTTGAGAGACGGACGTACCGGTGAACCATTTGACAGCCCAACAACAATCGGACACATGCATTATCTGAAACTTCACCACCTGGTAGATGATAAGATCCATGCACGTTCCACAGGTCCTTACTCTCTGGTTACACAGCAGCCTCTGGGTGGTAAAGCTCAGTTCGGTGGACAGCGTTTCGGAGAGATGGAGGTTTGGGCTCTGGAGGCATATGGTGCTTCCTATACTCTGCAGGAGATCCTGACCGTTAAATCCGATGATGTTGTCGGACGTGTTAAGACATACGAGGCAATCATCAAAGGTGAGAACATCCCTGAGCCTGGTATCCCAGAGTCCTTCAAGGTACTTCTTAAAGAGCTTCAGTCCCTTGGTCTGGATGTTCGTGTACTTCGTGAGGACAACACAGAGGTTGAGATCATGGAGTCTGTAGATTATGGTGAGACAAATCTGAGAAACATTATCGAGGGTGATCGTTACAACAGAGATCGTGACGAGGATTCCTTCGGCGCTTATGGATACACAAAACAGGAGTTCCAGGGCGAAGAGCTGGTAGATGTTGAGGACAACATGGATACAACTGATGCTTTCGACGATATCGATGAATCTTTTGATGACATTGACGACTAATGGAATCGAATAGAAAGGGGTAATCAAATGCCAGAAACAGTAAAAAATCAGCCAACTCATCAGCAGATTGAATTTGATGCAATCAAGATTGGTCTGGCTTCTCCGGAGAAAATCCGTGAGTGGTCCCACGGCGAGGTTAAGAAACCTGAGACCATTAACTATAGAACACTGAAACCGGAAAGAGATGGTCTGTTCTGCGAGCGTATTTTCGGACCTTCTAAAGACTGGGAGTGTCATTGTGGTAAATACAAAAAAATCCGTTATAAAGGTGTTGTTTGCGACCGTTGTGGCGTAGAGGTTACAAAATCCTCTGTACGTCGTGAGAGAATGGGTCATATCGAGCTGGCAGCTCCGGTATCCCATATCTGGTACTTCAAGGGTATCCCATCCCGTATGGGTCTGATCCTTGACCTGTCTCCAAGAACACTGGAGAAGGTTCTGTACTTCGCAAACTACATTGTCCTGGATTCAGGAGATACAAATCTGGTTTACAAACAGGTACTTACTGAGAGAGAGTATCAGGAAGCCAGAGAAACATATGGCAACACATTCCGTGTAGGAATGGGTGCAGAGGCAATCAAAGAGCTTCTGTGTGCAATTGATCTGGAGGCAGAGTCTGAGGAACTGACAGCAGGCTTAAAAGAGTCTTCCGGACAGAAACGTTCCAGAATCATCAAGAGACTGGAAGTAGTAGAGGCATTCCGTGAGTCAGGAAACCGTCCTGAGTGGATGATCATGGATGCTATTCCGGTAATCCCACCGGATCTTCGTCCAATGGTACAGCTGGATGGCGGACGTTTTGCAACATCTGACCTGAATGACCTGTATCGTAGAATCATCAACAGAAACAACCGTCTGCAGAGACTGCTGGATCTTGGCGCACCGGACATCATTGTACGCAATGAGAAACGTATGCTTCAGGAGGCAGTAGATGCACTGATCGATAACGGCCGTCGTGGAAGACCGGTTACAGGACCTGGTAACAGAGCTCTGAAATCCCTGTCTGACATGCTGAAAGGTAAATCCGGACGTTTCCGTCAGAACCTGCTTGGTAAACGAGTTGACTATTCCGGACGTTCCGTAATCGTCGTTGGACCAGAGCTGAAGATCTATCAGTGTGGTCTGCCAAAAGAGATGGCCATCGAGCTGTTCAAACCATTCGTTATGAAAGAGCTTGTTGCCAGCGGAACTGCTCATAACATCAAGAATGCTAAAAAGATGGTAGAGAAGCTGGAGCCGGAAGTTTGGGATATCCTTGAAGAAGTAATCAAAGAGCATCCGGTTATGCTGAACCGTGCTCCTACACTGCATCGTCTTGGTATCCAGGCCTTCGAGCCAATCCTGGTAGAGGGTAAAGCGATCAAGCTTCATCCACTGGTATGTACAGCGTTCAACGCCGACTTCGATGGAGACCAGATGGCTGTTCATCTTCCACTGTCTGTTGAGGCTCAGGCAGAGTGCCGCTTCATGCTGCTCTCTCCAAACAACCTGCTGAAACCGTCTGATGGTGGCCCTGTAGCCGTTCCTTCTCAGGATATGGTCCTTGGTATCTACTACCTGACACAGGATCGTCCTGGCGTTAAGGGTGAGGGAAGCATCTTCAAGAGCATGAACGAGGCTCTTCTTGCTTACGAGAACGGATACATCACACTGCAGACAATCATCAAAGTATTCCGTAAGGGTACAGATGATGAAGGCAACGAGATCTCTGCATTTGTAGAGACAACACTGGGACGTCTTCTCTTCAATGAGATTCTTCCACAGGATCTTGGATTTGTAGATCGTACAATTCCAGAGAACAAACTGAAACCAGAGGTTGACTTCCTGGTTGGTAAGAAACAGCTGAAGAAGATCCTTGAGAAAGTTATCAATACCCACGGAGCAACCAAGACTGCTGAGGTTCTGGACTCCATCAAAGCAATGGGTTACAAATACTCCACACGTGCAGCTATGACCGTATCTATTTCTGATATGACTGTGCCGCCACAGAAACCACAGATGATTCAGGAAGCACAGGAGACTGTAGACCGAATCACAAAGAACTTCAAACGTGGTCTTCTGACAGATGAGGAGCGTTACAAAGAGGTAGTTGAGACCTGGAAGAACACTGACGATGCTCTTACAAAAGCACTTCTTACAGGACTTGATAAATACAACAACATCTTCATGATGGCTGACTCCGGAGCCCGTGGATCTGATAAACAGATCAAACAGCTGGCTGGTATGCGAGGACTGATGGCTGATACAACAGGTCACACCATCGAGCTTCCTATCAAGTCCAACTTCCGTGAGGGTCTGGACGTACTGGAGTACTTCATGTCTGCGCATGGTGCTCGTAAAGGACTTTCCGATACAGCGCTTCGTACAGCTGATTCCGGTTACCTGACACGTCGAATGGTAGACGTTTCCCAGGATCTGATCATCCGTGAGACAGATTGCTGTGAAGGTGCAGCTGAGATCCCAGGTATGTATGTATCTCAGTTTGCAGATGGTAAAGAGGAGATCGAGGCTCTTCAGGAGCGTATTACAGGTCGATTTGCCTGCGAGACCATCAAAGATAAAGATGGCAATGTCATCGTTAAAGCAAACCATATGATCACACCAAAACGTGCTGCTCAGGTAATCGGTAAGGGCGTTGACGAGAATGGTGAGCCATTCAAGAAAGTTAAGATCCGTACCATCCTTACCTGCCGTTCCCACGTTGGTATCTGTGCAAAATGTTACGGTGCTAACATGGCAACAGGTGAGGCTGTTCAGGTTGGTGAGTCTGTAGGTATCATCGCAGCGCAGTCAATCGGTGAGCCAGGTACACAGCTGACCATGCGTACTTTCCATACCGGTGGTGTAGCGGGTGGAGATATCACTCAGGGTCTTCCTCGAGTTGAGGAGCTTTTCGAGGCTCGTAAACCGAAGGGACTTGCAATCATCACTGAGATCAAAGGTATTGCTACAATTAAAGATACCAAGAAAAAACGAGAGATCGTTGTAACTGATAATGAGACTGGAAACAGCAAGACTTATCTGATTCCTTACGGATCCAGAATCAAAGTTCTTGACGGAACTTATCTTGAGGCTGGTGATGAGCTGACAGAGGGTAGTGTAAACCCACACGACATCCTGAGAATCAAAGGTGTTCGTGACGTTCAGGATTATCTCCTTCGTGAGGTTCAGAGAGTATATCGTCTCCAGGGTGTAGAGATCAGTGATAAGCATATCGAGGTAATCGTACGTCAGATGCTTAAGAAGATCCGCATCGAGGAGAATGGTGATACAAATCTTCTTCCTGGAACACTTGTAAATATCCTTGATTTCGAGGATATCAACGAGCAGATGATCGCAGAAGGAAAACAGCCTGCAGAAGGAACCCGCGTACTTCTCGGAATTACAAAGGCTTCTCTTGCAACAGATTCCTTCCTGTCAGCAGCATCCTTCCAGGAGACAACAAAAGTTCTTACTGAGGCTGCAATCAAAGGAAAAGTTGACCACCTGATCGGTCTGAAAGAGAACGTTCTGATCGGTAAACTGATCCCTGCAGGAACCGGTATGAAGTGCTACAGCAGCATCAAACTGGATTCCGATAAAGCAGCAGCAGAGATTCCTGAAGAGGATTTCGATATGCTCCAGCAGAATATGGATGAGATCGAGGCAGATGAGATCGATCTTGATACCGAAGAGCCAGAGATGATGGATGAGGAGATGGATTTCTCTGAAGATGCTGATCTGGAGGATGAGGAGTAATCTGCATTAAGGTGCATATTGGTAGATGACGGCGGAACAGCTGTATTACCCAAATAACCAGATAAAACACGCATGGCGAGTTTTACTCGTTCGCGAGCAGTCGCCAAATCCGCGCAAGCGTGACCTTGGCTCGTTGCCTTCGCGAAAATAACAAAAAAGGGGGGCATTACAAGTATTTGTGATGCCCCTTTATTGCAACTAATGATGAGAATTCTAACAGGAAGGTGAAAGAGAGTGAAGAAAAGAAATCCATATTTGCTAGCTGTAATAATCAGCATTGTGGATGTTGTGCTTTTGGGACTGATGGTCTTTCTCTTTGCAGGGACACCAAAGCTCAGAGAAGCTTCCGCCGGAACGGCAGCGGTGGAGAGCAGTCATCCTTCCCAGAAAGAAGAACAAGAGATGACTTCTGTCTATAAGGGAACCATCCGGGCAGAATACAAAGAAGCGATTCCAACTCCGACACCGGAGCCGACACCGGAGCCAACACCAGAACCGACACCGGAGCCAACACCAACACCAGAACCGACTCCAGCCCCATCCCAGGAGATGCAGCCGACTGATTTTATATTCGCAAACAGCAGTACAGAGCTGCTCTCACAGGAAATGCTTACGCAACGTATTTCTTCAAAAAGTGAGTGTCAGAGAGCGGTGAATGAGATTTTTGCAAGACATGGTTACCAGTTCCATCGTGAGAAAAATCAGGCCGATTACGATTACTTTAACAGCCTGGGCTGGTATCAGGCAATGAGTAAGAAAGACAGTCAGTCTCAAGTGGAAGCGGAGTTAAATGAAGTAGAAAAGGCAAATATCGATCTCCTATTGGAGTTCAGAAAAGGAATGGGGGATTAAGGAGGAAGCGAATAGCATATGTATTGTGAACAATGCGGAAAGTGGAATGAAGACGGAAGAAAAAACTGCTTCAGCTGCGGATCTCCTTTAAAAATCGGAAACATACCGGAAGAAGCAGAAGAAAAGGTGCAGGAGTCTGCTGACAAGAAGACGACTGCGGGTAAAAGAACTACAGGAAGAACAGGTTCTG